>NZ_CAAAFS010000361.1:0-41210 GCF_900634755.1 Protofrankia symbiont of Coriaria myrtifolia | reverse complement strand
GAAAACATCTCACCAGAGCTGAGTGATCTGCTCGACTCGCTCTCCAGCCCCCTGGCCGCCGCCGTGGGAGGACAGGGCACACGGATTACCTACGACGGGCCGATAATGTCCGGATCCTGGGAGAAGACGTTCTACTTCGTACCACCGGCGGAAAGCAGCTTCGAGGACGTCCGGGAGCGGGCCCGAGGCGTTCTCGACTCGATCGCGACCAACCGCGCGGCGGGAACGCCAGTCTCGTTCCCCGGGAGGGACGGCATCGATGCCACAGCCTTCCGGGCCTTCTTCGCCGCCACCCGCGCCCTGGAGTCGATCTCGCTCGTGATCGGTCCGCTGGTCACGGCCCGGGTCGGGGACGAACTCCGGGGCACGGTCCTCACCGCCGAGGAACTGCCGGACGCCGACGAGACGTACCCCCCACGCGAGGCCACGACAATAGTCACCCGAATCCGGGAACGCGCCTCGGAACGGGAACGCACTCCGGAGCGGGACCTGTCAGAATGGATGCGGGCGACGCGCTCGGCCGCCGACCTTTTCCCTGATATTCCAGAAATTCCCGCCCCACGGGACGACGAACGAGGGCCGGACGAACGGCCGTGACGGATACTCCGGATCACTGTTCGCGCCACTCCCGGAGAAGGCCCGCAGCCGTCCGCGTCCACGGATGGTCATGGCCAAGAACTTCCTGGCAGCGCACAAACGCCTTCTCAGCGGCCGTTCGGGCCGGCCTCCGGTCATCGTGGGCGTACAGGTCCATCGCCGTGTTGATGGCGGAGGCGAGCGTGTCGGGATGATGGTCACCGAGAACCCGGCGCCGGCGCTCCCAGACATCCTTGTTCAGGCGCAGCGACTCCGGGTGGCCACCGAGCAGGTAATGGCATCCAGCAAGGTTCGCCGCGCTGGAAAGGGTATCCGGGTGGTCATCGCCGAGAACCCGCCGCCGACGTTCCCACGTGTCCAGAGCCAACATATACGCCTCGTCGAAACGGCCCAGGGCACGCAGATCCATGACAATGCTGTTGGCTGACGCCAGGATGTCGGGATGGTCGGCCGGAAGAATCCGCCGCCGCCGACTCAGGATATCCTGGTCCAGCTCGTAGGCCCTCTGGTGGTCGTCCCTCTTCAGGGCGAAGAGAGCACGGGCCAGATGATGACCCGCGGCCAGGGCGTCGAGGTGGTCGGGGCCGAGCACCGGTAGCCAGTGGCGGCGGGCACGTTCGGCGAGGTCACGGCTCTCGCCGAACCGCCCCCGCGCGTAGTGGTAACGACAGAGGTCGAGAAGAAGACGACGGAATTCAGGCGGTTCGCCGGCCGTCGCGGCAAGCCGGCCGGCAACGGCCAGGACGTGGGGGGCCGTGGCACGAGAGACCAGAGCCTCATATGCGGGCCAGTTGGCCGGCTCGCCGGGACCGCCGGGGTTCTCGGTTCCCAGGCGGCGGAGCTCGTCGGCGTCCCGGCCACCGTCGAGATCCGTGCGCGTCCCCACCCGGGTACGGCCAGAACATGTGGCCGGTTTCGAGGACGGAATGCCCGGAAAAGTCGAGGGCGCATCGCCTCCGGCCCCGCCTCCAGTCCCCGCCGGGGCGATATCCGCATCGTTCGACAGCCCTGACCCGGGCCCCGGAGCTCCCCGCTCGGTCGCGCGGGCTACCCGTTCCGGGAACGGCATCGGACCTGCCGGTCTCAGGCGGCCTGCCGTGGCCTGTTTCCGGACCGGTAACGTGGGCGGGCTGTCCGGCCTCCTCCGCCCAGCCTGTGCGTCCCGCAGCCCGTCGAGCAGCCGGATCCGCGCCACCTGTTCATCAGCCGGCCCCGACAGATCCGTCAGGTCGATCCGTCCGCGTGTCCCCAGCATTCCGAGGCTGCCCGGAGCACAGGTTTCGATCATAATCGGGACCAGCCGCCGGGTATCTCCTTTCAGGTCCGATTCCCGTACCGCCTGCCACTGCGCGCCGCCGTCATCCGACTCGAGATAGGCCGGTGTCACCACCGCCAGCAGCCGGCTCGCTCGGCGCAGGCCCTCCTGTTCGAGAGCGGACCAGACAGTCCCCGGGACGGACTCCCATGCCCTGATCAGAACCCGGTACCCGTTCTCCTCCAACGTCCAGGCGAGCCACTCCGCCCATTCACGATCCGCCTCGGCATACGAGACGAAGAAGTCCCAGCGGCCCTCATCGGCGCCCCCGTCGGTCACGTGCCCAGCATCCCACCAACAACGGATGGGGAGCGTAGGTGGTTTCCGTCGCCATAACGACTATTTCCACCCACGGCTTCCACGTCTGTAGGTGGAAAGCGCCGTCATACCGGCGGTTGCCACCTACACCTTCCGCTAATCTGAAGCAGATGTCACTGCCACCAGCGGAGTTCTATGCGACGCTCCCGCGCTCGATCGCCGGGGCCAGCGCCCTCTTCCATGATCCCGATGGCCGGATCCTGCTCGTCCAGCCGTCCTACCGCACCGACTCCTGGCTCCTGCCCGGCGGTCACATGGAGGAGGGAGAGTACCCGTGGGAGACCGCACGACGGGAAATCAAGGAAGAGCTGGGGCTGGACCTGCGGCCCGGACGGCTGTTGGCGGTCGACTGGATACCGCCCCAGGACAACGGACGGCCAGCGCTGGCCAACTTCGTCTTTGACGGCGGGGTGCTCACCCTCGATGACGCCGAGCGACACCTGCGCCTACAGGCCGACGAGCTGATCGCATGGCGGCTGTGTACCCCCGCGGAACGCGACCAGCTTCTCGCGCCATACATCGCCCGACGCGTCCACGCCTGCGCTGACGCCCTGCACACCGGCCAGACCGCCTACCTCCAGCACGGCCGGCCCCCGACGGCCGCACCCGGCTGACCGGCCGCACACCCGTCAGGACGATCGGCCACCGGTTCGCACGCACCCCGACGATGGCCGTCCTGGTCCGGCTCGAACGCGACGGCCGTCGACCTGCCCGCCCCTGGCCGTATACCCGTGCGGGGCCACCCACACAAACCATGATCTGGACAAGTTCGCCGCTGTGCGCGCTTTTCCGCTCCTCACCGGACCGCCCCGGCCAGGGCGCCCGGGCTCCCCCTCGATGCCCTTGGCCGCCGCCCGCGCCACCGGCCGCCCACCAACCCCACCGGACCGGCCACACATCCTGTTTCCTGACCGGCGAGCGGGAACGAGGGTGCGAAAGAAGAGCCCGCGAACGGAGCGGTGACGTGGTTTCCGCTCCCCCTCACCCCCGCGTTCTCGACGCCGCGGCTCCGTTCGCGGGCACTGCCGGCCGCGCCCCGCCTGCGACGTTGTCGCACCTGCGGATACGGTCATCTACGGGGAATCCGTATCTGCGTATGGCGGTGTGGTGCGCCGTCGCAGCAATGATCCTTTCGTGGCAGCGTACGGGTATGGCGCATGAACAGCGTGTCCCGGACGCCAGCGGTCACCCTCGTCCTGACGATGCTCATCCCCGCGACGCTCATTCTCGCGACGCTCGCCATCCTCATGACGCCAGTGGTCACCGTTCACATGACGCTGATGGTCACCGTGACTGCGGTGACCATGCTTCCCATGGTCACCGTTCCGCCCACAGCGACCACCCCGCCCATGGTCACCGTTTCGTCCGCTTCATCCACAGGGACCGTGGCGACCGTTCCCGCGGTGACCGTAAGCAGTACCACGGTGACCATAAGAATGGTCGCCGTCATGACCACGGCCACGGTGGTGGCGGTGATCATGAAGGTAGTGGCGGTGGTGGCGACAGCGGTGGCCACGGGCATGGCGGCGGTGGGCGCGGACGCGGACGCGGAAACAGTCGTCACGATGACCACCATCACGGTCATGGTGACAGTGGCGCCGGGGACGGCACGGTACACACGCATGACGTGTGGCGGCGACGACTGCCTCACTGGCTGGTGCCGCACTCCCATGATTCGGTGAACCGGGTGGACTCGGCGGTGGAGACGTCCGCCGCAGGGATCCGTGCGCTGTGGATATCGCTGGCCGTGCTCGGGACGACCGCTGCTCTTCAGATGGTCATCGTCATGCTGTCCGGATCGGTGGCGCTGCTCGGGGACACCATCCACAACGCGACGGACGCGCTGACCACGCTGCCCATCGGCGTCGCGTTCGTCCTCGGCCGACGGCCGCCCACCCGCCGCTACACCTACGGTTACGGCCGCGCCGAGGACCTGGCCGGCGTCGCCGTCCTCGCGACGATCGCCGCGTCCGCGGGCTTCGCCGCCTACGAAGCCGTCGACCGGCTGCTGCATCCCCGTGTGGTCACCCATCTGCCGGCGGTGGCCGCGGCCGGGCTGGTCGGGTTCGCCGGCAACGAGTTGGTGGCTCGACACCGGATCCGCATTGGCCGGCGGATCGGGTCGGCGGCGCTGGTCGCGGACGGGCTGCATGCCCGCACCGACGGGTTCACCTCGCTGGCCGTGCTGCTGGGCGCCGCCGGTGTGGCCGTGGGCTGGGACACCGCCGACCCGGTCATCGGCCTGGTCATCACCGTCGCGATCCTCGCCGTGCTCCGCGACGCCGCCGGCGAGGTCTACCGGCGCCTGATGGACGCCGTCGACCCGGATCTGATCGACGCGGCCGAGGCCGCGCTACGGGCCACCCGGGGTGTCAGCGCCGTCGGCCGGGTCCGGTTGCGCTGGATCGGCCACCGCCTGCACGCCGAGGCCGACATCGTCGTCCCCGGGGAGCTCACCGTCGTCGACGCGCACGCGATCGCCATGGCCGCCGAGCGTGCCCTCACCCACGCCGTGCCGCGGCTGATCAGCGCGACCGTCCACACCGACCACCCAGCGGCACACGAACCGGCAGCGCGCGACTTGGCAATGTATGACCTTCATGATCCGTATGACACGCGTGACGCTGACCACCGGTGTGCACTGTTCGCCCGTCACGGCGTTCTCGCGCACTCCCGCACCGGTGACACCAGCCAGTGAGACGCCAGCTCGTAGGACACCCGTGGACGCCAACCCACAGGGCACCAGCCTGTGAGGCGCTCCCGGGGCAGCCGGCGGCACGCGGTACGGCGAGAGTTGTCCACAGCCCACCGGGCCACCCGGCGTACCCGCGCGGCCAGCGGGCCGACGGCAATGGTCAGCGTCGCGTCGATGGATGCCGATCATGACCTGTGTGGATGGTTGCGGACGGGATTCGCGCTACTTGGCCAGCGCTCAAGGCGCTTGCTGCGGCCGCGTTACCTGGTGCGGTCGCGTGCCGTGAGCAGGTCCGGCAGTGAGGCGGCCGGATCTGCGCCGGGCTCGGCGCGGGCCCAGGCCAGCAGCCGCGCGAGGTCAGGCTCGTCTCCGGCCCCGGTCGGGGCCACGACGGGCAGCACGCCCCCGAACACCTCGCCCGCGGCGGCGTCCACGGTCACCTCGGTGCCCGCCAGGCCCATCAGCGTCCCGGTGCCGCAGCCGACCACGCAGGGCACGCCAAGCTCGCGGCTGACCACCGCGGCGTGCGACGTCGCGCCACCGAGCTCGGTGAGGATCGCCGCGACAGCCGACATCGCCGGCACGTCCTCGGGGTCGGTGGTCGGGCGGGCCAGCACGACGGCCTCACCGGCGTCGGCGCGGTCCTGAGCCGCCTCGGTGTCGCAGACCACGACGCCGCTGACGACCCCCGGGCAGGCGGGACGTCCCGAGGCCAGCACGCGTGCGGCCGCGCGCGCGTGCGGCTCGACGTGCGGGCGCAGCACGGCGGCGACCTGTCCGGGAGAGACCCGGTCCAGGGCCTCGCGCTCGCCGATGAGCCCCTCCTCCGCGAGCGCGACGGCAAGCCGCACGGCGGCGGCCGGCGAGCGTTTCGCGGCACGGGTCTGCAGCAGCCACAGGCGCCCGGACTCGACAGTGAACTCGATGTCCTGCACGTCACGGCACTCCCGCTCGAGCGTCGCCGCGAGCGCCATGAGCTCGGCGTGCACGGCGGGCTGCGCCCGCGCCAGCTCGGTGAGGCGCAGCGGGTCGTGGGTGCCCGCGACCACGTCCTCCCCCTGCCCCCGCGGCAGCCGCTCCCCGAAGGGCTCGGGATCCCCGGTGAGCGGGTCGCGGGTGAACAGCACACCCGTCCCGGACGCGTCGTCGAGGTTGCCGAACACCATGGCCTGCACGGTCACCGCGGTGCCCGCGTCGTCGTCGAGTCCGCGTTCGCGCCGGTAGGCCAGGGCGCGGCGCGAGTCCCACGAGGCGAACACGGCGCTCACCGCGGCCTCGAGCTGCGCGGCCGGCTCGGCGGGCGGCGCGACACCGACGACCGCCTCGAACTGGCGGGTGAAACGCCGGGCGGTGTCGGCCGCGAACCGGGCGTTGCCTGTCGAGACGGCCAGCGCCACCTGCACCCGCGGCGTCATCCCCAGGTTCAGAACGGTGTCCATCATTCCGGGCATCGAGACGGCCGCGCCCGAGCGCACCGACACCAGCAGCGGCGTGGGCCCGCAGCCGAAGGTGCGGCCGGTGGCCTCCTCGAGGTACGCGATCGCCGCGGGCAACGCCGCGCGCACGTCGGCGGGCAGCCGGCCGCCGACGACGCGGTGGCGCGCGCACGCCTCGGTGGTCACGACGAAGGCCGGCGGCACCGGCACCCCGAGCGCGAGCATCCGCTGGATGCCCCACGCCTTGCCGCCCAGCAACGCGCGGTCGCCGTCGGGGTCGGGGACGAGCGGGCGCACCGCGGTGGTGATCGTGGTCATCCGGTCGTGGCCTCCTCGCTCGCCCGGTCGCGTCCGGTCGCGCCGTAGAGTTCCTCGTGCAGCTCGTGGAAGACCGTGTGGTAGCTGTCGACCATCGGATGCGTCAGGAAGCGCCGGTCGCCGCCGTGCAGCCGGACGAGCGCCATCTCCAGCCGGCCGGGATAGCGGCGCAGCCGGGGGACGATGGCGGCCGCCCGCGTCGCGAGACGGCTCACATCGCCGTGCAGCGCCTCGACCCGGGCGATGATGGCGGCGTCGTACGCCGCGTCGGAGTGGTCGTTGGGCTCCTCGTCGCGCAGCTGCCAGTCCCGCAGGATGACCTTCAGCCTGTGGTCGTGCGCGCTGAACTCCTCCCAGACCAGGTCGAGCGCGGTCACGTCCAGGCCCGCGCGCTCGGCGGCCAGCGCCACCCGCAGCATGTCGCGCCCGCCGGGCATGAGCCGATAGCGGCCGCGGCGCTCCTGGACGTGCCCTGCCACCACAAGCGACTCGAGCGAGCGGCGCACGGCGGCCTCGTCGCCGCCGGCCAGCCAGATCACCGTGGACGCGTCCGCCAGCCCGCCCTTCAACCGCACCGCCTGCAACACCGCGAGATCCATCAGGCCACCTCCTCGGATGGAACTGCTGCCCGCTCGGACGGGGCGCCGGGCCGCTCGAACGAAGCGCCGGCCCGCTCGGGCGGGGCCACGGCCCGGCCTCGCGGGCTCCCACCGGCCTCACGCGCTCCCACCTCACGCGCTTCCGGCTCGCCCGTGCGGCCGTCCAGCGGATCGAGGGTGATCCGCACGCCGGCTTCGACCAGCGCCCGGCGCACCTGCCGCGGGCTTTCGTACAGGACGCCGACCATCCCCAGGTCGCGCGCGGGCACGAGGTTCTCGGGGAAGTCGTCGACGAAGGCCACCTCCCGTGGCCCACGGCCGAGCATCGCCAGGAGCCTGCGGTAGATCGTGGGATCGGGCTTGCGCAGCCCCAGCTCCGACGAGTCGCCGTAGACGTCGATCGTGCCCGCGGGCAGCAGCGTGTGCAGCCAGTCACGCCGCTCGGCGAAGATGTTCGTCAGCAACGCGGTCTGGTAGCCGGCCGCCTTGACCTCGACGACCAGCGCGACCATCTCGGGCCGGACGCTGTCGCCCATGCACGCCCACAGCATCGCGTCCAGACGCTGCGCCGGCACATCGACATGATGTTTCTCGGCGATCGCCGAGGAGCACCGGCGGTAGAACTCGGCGATCGACATCCGCCCCGTCTCGCAGCGGGCGAACAGCTCGCCGCCTCGGACGAAGGACATCACCGTGCCCGCCGGCAGGCCGTACTCGGCGTCGACCTTCTCGAACTCTCCGACGGGACTCGGGCACAGGACCCCGCCCACGTCGAAGACGACCGCCCCGATCATGCCCGGCGGGGCGGCGAGCCCGCGTGGACGAACTGCGTGCCACGGAACACGTCGACCTTGTGGATGTAGCCGTTCTGGGTGAACAGCGGGAACTCCCGCCCCTCGGGGTCAACGAAGATCGCGTAGTAGTCCTGCATCGTGGCGGCCCAGTTGGGAGCCTCCGGCCCGACCTCGGCCTCCTGCATCGCCACCGCGACCCGCCCCGTCGGACGCACCAGGTCACCGGCGATGCGGTGCCCGTTGGAGAACTCGAGCTCGTAGTGCTTCGGGCAGGCGGTCGCCTCCTTGTGGTAGACGCCGCCCACGCAGGGGACGAGCGTGTGCGCGTCCGACCACCAGCCGGCGACCGGCATGGGAGCCGGCTCGGGCAGTTCGTGGCTGCGCAGCGCGATGACCGAGAAGACGCTGTCGTCCGGCAGGATCGCCGACAGGAGGTCCCAGCCGGTGTTCCACATGAGCTGGGTCTTGCGCCGGCCCCAGCCGCGGTCGCGCCAGCCGAAGCCGGAGAACGCAAGCTCCGGCCCGCCGCGCCAGCGCATCGTCCCGTTGGCCGTGACGACCTGTTCGGTGTGGCAGTAGACCTGCCCGCTCTCCCCGGTGGCGTAGTAGCCCCTGAACATGGTGTCCCACAGGGGCGCGAAGTGCTTCCCCTTCAGCGTCAGGTCGAACTCGACCTCGTCGAGGCTGCCGACCCACCGCAGCTCGTGGTTGGAGTCCCAGGAGAGGTTGACCATCTCCAGCCGCGCGAGCTCGTTGCCGACCTGCCGGTCGTTGTGCGTCCCGTCGGTCCGCAGCACCTGGATGACCGATTTGTTGCCCTGCGCAACGCCGATGGCGCACCGGGTGTTCGGCGAGCGGTTGGCGCTGACCGTCATGTGCATGTTGATGTTCGCGTTGAGGGCATCATCGCGGACGGTGATGAAGAAGGTCTCCTTCCACGGTAAGGACTCGTCGCCGAAGGGCTTGTGTAACAGCTCGTCCTCGGGGCGGGGCAACCATTCCGCCGGGACGCCGCGGGACGACACGGTGGCCGTGCCGGTGGTCGCACTGGTGGCCGTGGGAGTGCTCATGCGGTGCTCTCCAGTTCACTGTCACGGGTCACACTGCCACTTTCTGTGCTGCCACTTTCTGTGCTGCCACGGGTCACGCCATCGCGGTCCGTGCCTTCCGCGGCCCGCCTGAGGATCTCCACCGTTCCCTTGTTGCCGTCGACCCGGACGCGGTCGCCGGTGCGCAGCACCCTGGTGCCATTGCCCGTACCGATGACGCACGGCACCCCGACCTCACGCGCCACCACGGCGGCGTGGCTGAGCAGGCCGCCGATGTCGACCACCAGGGCCGAGGAGAGGAACAGCACCGACGCCCAGCTCGGGTCGGTGGTCACACACACGAGCACCTCGTCGGGCTCGATGTCGTTGAAGGTCGGGTCGTGGACCACGCGTACGAAGCCCTCGACGATCCCGCCGCTGGCACCGATGCCACTGACAGCGGCCTGCGCGGCCTGCGCGGCCTGCGCGGCCGAGGCGCCAGACGTGTCGTCCGCGGGCGCCAGCTCGAAGGGCGCGGGCCTGCCCTGCCAGTGCGTGGGGATGTCGTAGCGCAGGAAGTCCGCGCGCTGGGCGCGCCGCCGGGCGGCGATCTCTTTCGCCCCGGCGGGTAGCCCGTCGACGAGATCGGAGACCTCGAACAGGAACACGTCCTCGGGATCGTCGAGACGCCCGTCCGCGGCCAGCAGTGTGCCCAGCCTCCGAGCGGCTCCGCGGGCGACGTCGAGAGCCTGCAGGTAGGCGGCCTTGGCCACCCCGCGCAGCGGGATCCGCGACACCGCCAGCTTCAGCACGAGTTTCGCCCCCGGCCGCTGCGCGGCGGGCAGCCCGGCCAGCAGCTCACGCTCGGCCCGCTCGCGCGCCCGGGTCCGCTCCGCGGCGGCCAGCGCCGGGTCCTGGGTGTCGTCGCGCTCGCCGTACTGCGCGGCGAGGCGGAGCACCGGCGTGGGGTCCTCGCGCCAGACCCGCCCGGAGACCTCGCCCTCGCGGGGTCCGTGATAGCCGTGCCTGGCAAGAAAGGCGTCGAGATCCAGCTCCCCACGCCCCATCCGCCACAGGTCGAAGATGATGTCGGTCTCGGCGTGCGAGCCCTGGCCGGCGACGAGCGCGTTGGCCTGCGCGTGGTCTAGGCCCGCCTTCTCGATGAGGGTGAGCAGCTGGTCGTACACCGCCTGCACCCCGATGAACACGCCACCGGCCTGCACTCGGATCATCTCCGTGAAGCGGTCCCGGCCCTCGGCCAGCGCGTGCCGGGCGCCGGCCTCGTCGAGGGTGTCGAAACGCGGTACCCACGCCTGCCACCAGGCCTTCGTCGGCCCGGTCCGCGCAATCACGTCCCGGCGGATGGTGGCCAGCGCGTAGGGCATTCTGACCGCGACGAACGGCAGACGGCGCCTGGAGCGGGCCAACGGGATGCCCGCCGGGACCTCGCCGAGCAGCTGGCGCGCGATCGCGTCCGGCCCCGAGCCGGGCAGCAGCCCACCCATCTCACAGAAGAAGTTGACGTTCAGGGCGGCGCGGCCGTAGAAGACGGCGGCGACGGCGTCGTTGGGATCGTCCTGTACACGGACATCACCGGACGCGAGCGCGCCCATACGCGCGAAGCAGTCACGGACCCCGACGTCGACCGCGGGGCCCCACAGCGACCAGCCCAGGGGTGTCGCCACGCCCGGGAGTGCCTCCCCCACGTTCGTCGTGCTCCAGAAGCGTTCAGGTCGTGACTGCGTGTGTAAAGGACCGCTCGGGTCCACGTTGATGGTCATGCGGCTCCTCTCCTGGTCTGGTCTCCCGCTCCGGCCCCGGCCCCGGCCAACAAGGCGGTGAGGCTGCCTGCTCGTCGGGTGCAGTCAGCGTTTACAAACAAGTGTTTGTTGTCAAGAGAGGGCTCGTCGGATGCGCACGAAAACAACCGACAGACACGGGTGGAGCTGGGGAACGGCGGATGGGTGAGCCGGGTGCGCGGGGCGTACCCGGCGGCCAAGCTGGCGTTCGAGCCGGGCCGGGCTGTGCGGGAACCGCGCCAGCGGCGCGGCTGGCGCCAGGCTGAGCTGGCCCGCGCGGCAGGCATGACGCAGCCTGGGCTACACGCACCACGTGACCCCCGCCTGTGTGGCGGGGGTCATCTCGATCGTGACACGCAGGGCGGCTGAAGCGGTACACGGCCAGGCACAGAACTCCAGACCGCCCTGCTCGAGGCCCCGGGGAGGCCCCGAGTAGGCCCTTACCTGGGGCTTCCCTGCTTCCCGACAAAGATCGGACCGGGCCGGGTCTCGGGGGCCGGGATGGCCCCGTCGACAGAGGCCGTCCCGTTCACCGGCACCGTCGGGTTCGGCGCGACGGCCCTGGTTGCCGGAACGGTGCCGGTCTCGCCGTTGACCGAGACCCCCGCAAGCGCGGTGCTCTTTGCCCCGCCGTTCGAGCCCGTCCAGCCCTCCGGCGCCGGATCACCCCAGCGCCAGCCGGGGATGATGTGGCGTCGGTAGAACTGCCGGAACTCACGGATGGCCGGGCCGTCTGGCTTGACCAGCAGAGGTTTGGCCGGTGGATTGCGCATCCACTTCAGGACTTCCATGTCGGAGTAGTAGTTCCAGCGAACCAGGAAGAACATGAAGCGGGCGAACGCCTTGTTCAGTGGCATGAAATAGCGGTCCGGACCGATCTTGCGGACGGCGATGCGCCAGGAGAAGGTGAACAGGCCCTCGCGGATCGGGGTCGCGGCGGTGAGCACCGTCAGCAGCGGGGTCTTCCTGTTGATTTTTGTGCTGGTCTGGGTTCGATAGACGCCGATACACGGGGCGGCCATCTCACCGAAGGCGTGGGTGCTGATCGCCTGAAGTCGGGCGTCTCCGGCGTTGCTCAGTGGGTGGAGCTGGAATTCGAACCGGTTTCCCTCGTTCGCCAGCACGGAGTACTCGACCGGCACTTTGATTTTGTGGCTGTACGGGAAGTGATAGGAATCGACAATGTGTTCCGAAATACGTTCGGGGTCGCCACGGCCGATGTATATCTGACCCTTGACGTTCTCGAACCGGTCGGATTCGAAGTGTGACAGGTCGACGAACGCGCGGACGGGTTCCGGGCCGTACCAGAAGTAGATGTTCCCGGCCCGTTCGATCACCGGGATTGAGCGCTGTCGCGCTCGGGCCGGAATCTTGTCCGCCGGCACACGCGACATGGATGTGCAGCGGCCGTCGGTCTCGAACTCCCAGGCGTGGTATCCGCAGGCCAGCCGGTCCTCGGTCACCCAGCCGGATCGGGCCAGGTCGGCGCCGGCGTGGCAGCACAGGGAGTCGATGATGCCGACCTTGCCGCTCTTGGTGCGAAACAGCGCCCACTGGTGTGACATCAGCTCGAGCGGAACGACGTCGCCCGGCTTGAGATCCTCACCGTAGCGGGCGAAGTACCAACCGACCGGGTAGTCGGTGCGCTGTTCCTCACTGACGGGCTGGTTCGCCAGCAGGCGTCGGTCATAAGCCTTCAGCCGTCGTCGCCGAGCCGACACAGGGCCTCCTCTGGATTGTTACCAAATCAATAATGACATCGCTTGGTCGGGTCGTTCCCATCCGGTGCACGGGAATGCCGCGCCATCTGTAGCACCCTGCTTTTCAGGTCAGATGGCTCAGGGGAATCGCACCCCTGGGCTCCCGCAGAACGGAGCGTGACAGTCTCCCGTTGCTCCGCTCCTGCCACCCTCATCAGCCCTCGCGCGACATACCCGGCACGCAGGCCAATATGAAGACAGAATAGTGTCTTCTCCGCGTCGGTCAGAGCAACCTTCATCTCTGACAGATCTCCGTGACGTGAAAAAACCGCTGCCTTCCGGAGGATCTCCCGTTCTTCCCACAGCTGCCGATTCTCCTTCTGGAGCCGGTTCGGCTCGTCGCGCTCCGCGGCGGCCAGCCCGTCGGACCGAATCCCATCCGCGCGTTCGTCCTGGTGTACCCGGTCACGGATTGACTGACCCGACGGGCCATATTCCGCCACCGGCTCCTCAGGTGATCTTCCGGCTCGGACGAGCTCGATCATCTGCCGGCGGAACTCGGCGGTGTAGGGCGGTTCTGATCTCGGCACCTGCGATCCTCCTCGAAACCACTGTCCCAAAGAGCCCAGGTGCGTATGAAATCGGGTCAACTTCACGTGCACCAGATCGCTGGATGCGGCACTGGGTGAGCTGCGGACGGCGGGCTGACCAGCCCCGAAAGACCCCGACGTGGGCGAGGACGTCGAACTGAACGGCACAGACAGCATCGCTAACGTCCCCCGCCCGGCCGGGCGAAGCCCGGCACCGGGGGTTCCAGGGGGTCGCCCCCTGGACAGACATCGCGGCCCCGGCGAAGCCGAACACAGTTCGGCAAGCACGCTAAACAAGCCCGTGGACCTGGGTGGACTTGAACCACCGGCCTCTTCCTTATCAGGGAAGCGCTCTGACCGACTGAGCTACAGGTCCTTGCTGGGCTCCACAGTACCGGATGCGCGGGATGTTCGGGGCAGGCACCCGGGCTGGAAGCCCGTCACGGTCGACGTGTCGCGGCTAGTCGCCCAGGGTGACTTCGATGCCGCCGACCATCTCGGTGCACAGGTTGTAGAGCAGCGCGCCCAGGGTCGCCAGGGCCGTCATCAGGATCACGTTGATCGCGCCGACGAGCAGGCCGATCTCCATGGCTCTGGTGAACGACAACCAGGCGCGTACGCCGCCGTTGCTGCCGTCGGTGAGCGTGTCCGCCGCTTCCACGACGCTGTCGAAGACGCCGATCGAGTTCAGTACGAACCACAGCACGGCAGCGGCAATCATCAGTACGACGAACACGCAGAGGGAGAACGCGAACGTCAGCTGGGCCACCGACAGGGGGTTGACCCGGGTGATGCGCAGCCGGGCCCGCCGTCCCTGCCCGGGTGGGCGCATCGCGGACGGCCCGGTGGCGGTGCCTGTCATCGGCCCGGTGGCCGCCGGCTCCTTCACTCCGCCCCGTTCCCGTACGGGGATCTGGGAGGTGCCGGACGCGCCCGCGCCGGTGGGGTCGGTCGGCCGCTTCACGAGGGGATCCCGAGTACCTGTGGTCCCACCGCGCACCAGCGGGCCTGTTGTGGCACGACGATTAGACGATGCGGGCGTAGCCCGATCGTCACTGTGTGGATGTCCACCGTCCACCCGTTTGAAGGCCTCCGTCTCCGAAGCCTGCGCCGCCGCGGCCGCCGGTCCACGTTTCGACTGTCCCACACCACCGGCATCCCCGCCCGGCGCGCCGCGCGTGACCTGGCCGTCAGTTGCCGGGCGGGCGGCCGGCGATGCACCGGTACCGGTTGAACCGCCGATTTTCTTCGCCGGGCGGCGCAGCGAGATCGTGTCCGAATCGAGCCGGGGCCGCCCGCCGGTGGATGTCGAAGCGGATGCCAGGGCGATGGCTTCCGTGTCGACGCTGTCGGTCACGGTGGGAGATCCTGCCGCTTGACGCGGCGCGGCCGGGTCGCCGGACGGGGTGCCGGCCGTGGTCGGATGTGGCCCGCGCGTCCCCGCCGACGTGCTGGTGGCAGGCCCGGCCGAGCCTGTCGAGCCGGTGGCGGCTGACGTCGGTGATGTCGCCGACGTGGACGATGTGGACAATGCGCCCGGCCGTGGGCCCGCGGCACCCGCCGGGGTGGTTGGGGAGCTCACGGGCCGGCCCGGGGTCGGGCGCCTGGAGGAGGCGTTCGAGCCCGTGGTCGCGGCTTTCCCGTCCGCCCGGCCGGGCTGGGAGCCGGTGTCCGCCTTCTTCGGCGTGGCCGGCCGGGGGGACGGGGATGCCGATGAGCTGGGGGCCGCCCGCTGCGAGGTCCTGGCACCACGGGTGTCACGGGCCTCCCGTGGCATCCGCAGTTCCCGGAGCACCGAGGCCGGCTTCTGCACCTGCGTCCCGTCGTCGTTCGGCCCCGGGCTCGCCGTGGAGCCTGCCCCGGCACCGGAGCCTGGTGACGTTCCCGACACCGATGGTGTCGGGAACGTCGGGGGGGTGGAGGGTTTCGCGGCTCCCGGGCCAGAACGGTCCTGGCCCGGGGCGGCGCGCTGTTCGTTACGGGGTTCCCCGACCCGTCCGGGCGGTTGTTCCGGCCGCGGCGGAGAAGATCCACGGAAGGCCGGTGACCGAGTGGTCCGGTCGTCGTCGCTGTCGCTCACGGTCCATCTCCCGCCTTGCCGCCCGGCCGCCGGTCATCCGTTCTCAGGCTGGGTTTCCCCCGCCGGGAGCGGCTGTCGGACCGCCGTTGGCGTTGTCTTCCGCATCGGCATTACGTGCTACTCCGACGACCTGTACGCCGGCTTCAAGATCGATGAGACGGACCCCCATGGTCTGCCGCTGGGCCCGGCGGACGTCGCGCGCGACCGTCCGCAGCACGCCACCGTTGGACGTGATCGCGTAGAGCTGGTCGTCCGGGCTGACCACGAGGGCGCCGACCAGGCCACCACGGGTGGAGACGATCTTCGCGGTGAGGACGCCCTTGCCGCCGCGCCCCTGCACCGGGTACTCGCCCAGCGACGTCTGCTTGGCGTATCCGCCGCTGGTGGCGACGAGCAGGTTCGCCTCCGACTCCGGCGGGACGACCTCCATCGCGAGCAGTTCGTCGTCGCTGTCGAAGCGCATCCCGATGACACCGGAGGTGGCCCGCCCCATCGGGCGCAGCTGCTCGTCGTCGGCGTGGAAGCGGATGGACTGCGCCTGCCGGCTGACCAGCAGCAGGTCGTCGCCGGCGGAGACGAGCCGGGCCGCGATGAGCTCGTCGTCGTCCCGCAGGTTGATCGCGACGAGCCCGCCGGAGCGGTTCGAGTCGAACTCGGCCAGCGCGGTCTTCTTGCACAGCCCCCGCCTGGTCGCGAGCACCAGGTACGGGGCCGCCTGATAGTCCTTGATCGCCATGACCTCGGCGATGCGCTCGTCCTGGCCGAACGCGAGGATGTTCGCCACGTGCTGGCCCTTGGCGGTGCGGGCCTGCTCGGGCAGCTCGTGCGCCTTGGCCCGGTACACCCGCCCCTTGTTGGTGAAGAACAACAGCCAGTGGTGGGTGGTGGTGACGAAGAAGTGTTCGACGATGTCGTCCTCGCGCAGGGCCGCGCCCTGGACGCCCTTGCCGCCGCGGCGCTGGGAACGGTACAGGTCGGTCTTGGTGCGCTTGGCGTAGCCGCCGCGGGTGACGGTGACGACGACGTCCTCGCGGGCGATGAGGTCCTCGACGGACATGTCGCCCTCGAACGGGACGAGCCTGGTCCGCCGCTCGTCGCCGAACCGGTCGACGATCTCGGTGAGCTCCTCGCCGATGATCTCTCGCTGGCGGGCCGGTGAGGCAAGGATCGCCTCGAGCTCGGCGATCTTCGCCCGCAGCTCGGCCGCCTCGTCAATGATCTTCTGACGCTCGAGCGCGGCGAGCCGGCGCAGCTGCATGTCCAGGATGGCGACCGCCTGGATCTCCGACAGGGAGAACCGGTCCATCAGCTGTCCGCGCGCGGCGTCCGCCGACTCGGCGTTGCGGATCAGATTGATCACTTCATCCAGGTGGTCGAGGGCAATCAGCAGACCCTCGAGCACGTGCAGGCGCTCGCGGGCCTTGCGCAGCTGGTAGCGGGTCCGCCGGACGATCACGTCCACCTGGTGGTCGACGTAGTAGCGCACCATCTGGTCCAGCCGCAGGGTGCGCGGCACCCCGTCGACGATCGCCAGCATGTTCACGCCGAAGGTGTCCTGTAGCTGGGTGTGCTTGTACAGGTTGTTCAGGACGACCTTCGCGACCGCGTCCCGCTTGAGGTCGATGATCAGACGCTGGCCGGTGCGCGCGGAGGTCTCGTCCCGGATGTCGGAGATCCCGCTGATGCGGTTGTCCCGGACCAGTTCGGCGATCTTCTCCGCGAGGTTGTCCGGGTTGACCTGGTACGGCAGCTCGGTGACGACGAGCTGGGTGCGGCCCTTGTTCTCCTCGACCTGCACCACCGCCCGCATCCGGATGCTGCCGCGGCCGGTGCGGTAGGCGTCCTCGATGCCCTGGCGGCCGACGATGAGGCCGGCGGTGGGGAAGTCCGGCCCCTTGATCAGCTCGAGCAGGGCCTCGAGCAGCTCGGAGTCGCTGGCGTCCGGGTGCGCGAGGAACCACTTCACGCCGTCGGCGACCTCCCGCAGGTTGTGCGGGGGGATGTTGGTGGCCATCCCGACGGCGATCCCGCCGGCGCCGTTGACCAGCAGGTTCGGGAAGCGGCTGGGCAGGATCGTCGGTTCCTGCGAACGGCCGTCGTAGTTCGGGGCGAAGTCGACCGTGTCCTGGTCGATGTCGCGCAGCATCTCCATGGCCAGCGGCGCCAGCCGTGACTCGGTGTACCGCATGGCCGCCGGCGGGTCGTTGCCCGGGGAGCCGAAGTTGCCGTTGCCGTCGACCAGCGGGTAGCGCAGCGACCAGGGCTGAGCGAGCCGCACCAGGGTGTCGTAGATCGCCGAGTCGCCGTGGGGGTGGTAGTTACCCATGACGTCACCGACGACGCGCGAACACTTGAAGTAGCCCCGGTCCGGACGGTAGCCGCCGTCGTACATCGCGTACAGGACGCGGCGGTGCACCGGCTTGAGGCCGTCACGGACCTCTGGCAGCGCCCGGCCGACGATGACCGACATCGCGTAGTCGAGGTACGACCGCTGCATCTCGACTTCGATGCCGATGGGCTCGACCCGGTCGCCGGGCGGCGGAGGTAGTACGTCGGTCACGCGGGTCCTTCCATACGGGGATGGTGCGGGTGGTCAGCCATGGATGGTACAAAGTGTCTGTAACCGGACATTCGGGGTGCCGAACCGACTGGACCGCCGCCGGTCGGCTCGCCGCGGTGCCCGCGGCCGCGCGCCTCGCGGCCGGTCAGATGTCAAGGAAACGGACGTCCTTGGCGTTGCGCTGGATGAAGGAGCGCCGGGCGTCGACGTCCTCACCCATCAGGACGGAGAACAGCTCGTCCGCCACGGCGGCGTCGTCCAGGGTCACCTGCAGCAGGATGCGGCGGTCGGGGTCCATGGTGGTGTCCCACAGCTCGGTGGCGTTCATCTCGCCGAGGCCCTTGAAGCGCTGGATGGCGTCCTTGGGCAGTTTGCGGCCGGCCTCGATGCCGTGTTCGATCAGGCCGTCGCGCTCCCGGTCGGAGTAGGCGTACTGCCAGTCCTCCCGCCCCCATTTGATCTTGTAAAGGGGCGGCTGGGCGAGGAAGACGTAGCCGGCCTCGACCAGCGGGCGCATGAACCGGAACAGCAGCGTCAGCAGCAGCGTGCGGATGTGCTGGCCGTCGACGTCCGCGTCCGCCATCAGGACGATCTTGTGATAGCGGAGCTTGCTGGCGTCGAAGTCGTCGTGGATACCGCAGCCGAGCGCCTGGATCAGCGCCTGGACCTCGGTGTTCTTCAGCACCCGATCGATACGGGCCTTCTCCACGTTGAGGATCTTCCCGCGCAGCGGGAGGATCGCCTGGAACTTCGAGTCCCGGCCGCCCTTGGCGGAGCCGCCGGCCGAGTCACCCTCGACGATGTAGAGCTCGCAGCGCTCCGGGTCGGTGTACTGGCAGTCGGCGAGCTTGCCGGGCAGGCCGGTGCCCCCGAGCAGGCCCTTGCGCCTGGTCAGGTCGCGAGCGGCGCGGGCTGCGATCCGCGCCCGCTGGGCGTCCAGCGCCTTGCTGACGATCGCCCGGGCCTCGACCCGGTTGGCCTCGAGCCAGTCCTTCAGCGCCGAATAGCACATCTCCTGGATGAACCGCTTGGCCTCGCTGTTGCCGAGCTTCGTCTTGGTCTGGCCCTCGAACTGCGGCTGCGCCAGCTTCACCGAGATGATCGCGGTCAGGCCCTCGCGGATGTCGTCGCCGGCGAGGCGCTCGTCGGCGTTCTTGCCGTTGGACTTCGGGGGCTTGAGCAGGTTCTGGTCCTTGGCGTAGGCGTTGACCGCGCTGGTCAGCGCCGCGCGGAAGCCCTCCTCGTGGGTGCCGCCCTCGTGGGTGTTGATGGTGTTGGCGAACGTGTAGACCGACTCGTTGTAACCGGAGTTCCACTGCATCGCGAGCTCGGCCTCGATGCCGGTGCCCTTGGAGTCCAGCGAGATGACGGTCTTGTGGATCGGATCCTTGCTGGCGTTGAGGTGCTCGACGAAGTCGACGAGCCCGCCGGCGTAACGGTAGGTGACCTCGAGGGGCTCCTCGGGACGCTCGTCCCGCAGGCTGATCGTCAGCCCCTTGTTCAGGAAGGCCATCTCCTGCAGCCGGCGGGAGAGGGTCTCGTACTTGTAGTCGGTCGTCTCGAAGATCGTGTCGTCGGCCCAGAAGGTGACGGTCGTACCGGTCTTCCTCGTGGGGGCACCCTTGGCCAGCGGCGCGGCCGGACGGGTGTTCTCATACGGCTGGAACCAGGTGAAGCCCTCCCGGCGGATCTCCACCTCGAGCCGGGTGGACAGGGCGTTCACCACGCTCACGCCGACCCCGTGCAGACCGCCGGAGACCGCGTACGACTTGCCGTCGAACTTCCCGCCGGCGTGCAGCGTGGTCAGGACGACCTCGACCGCCGGGCGCTTCTCCGTCGGATGCTCACCCACCGGGATACCACGGCCGTTGTCGGAGACCCGGACACCGCCGTCGGCGAGCAGGGTCACACCGATCGTGTCGCAGTAGCCGGCCAACGCTTCATCCACAGCGTTGTCCACAACCTCGTAGACGAGATGATGAAGACCACGCTCACCGGTGGAGCCGATGTACATACCCGGACGCTTGCGAACCGCGTCGAGACCCTCAAGAACCTTGATCGAACTTGCATCGTAGGCCACGCGGTTATGTCCCCTCGTCCTCAACTGCGCACAACGCGAGAAGCGTCTTCTGAGTCTACCTGGCGTACCGACCAGAAGGACGCGGGGTGGCCCCTGGCATCCGCGCAGCGTCCCGAACAGCTTTCCATCGAACCCCCGTACGCAGGGGTTACCCGCACGACGCCTGTGGGCGATCCGGAGACCCTGCGTCCGGGCCGCGGGCAACCTCCGGGACGCCCTGAACGTCCGGGATGCCCGCGACGCCCGACTGCGGGCCGAGCGGTGCGGCCGGGTGCCCGGGCGGCCATGGCACAACGGCGCCGTCCGGGCACCGTCGGCGGCCACGACGCCCGTCCGGCTGTCACTGTCCACAGGCCGCGGCCCGCGGACGCGGCCCCATGCGGCGCGCGGGCCGTGGGGCCGGCCGGCCCCACGGCCCGACCTGCTCGAATCCCGATCCTGTCGAGCGGGGCCGGCCGGTTCAGCCGTAGGTGTCACGGGGGCCGCGCCCGCCGGGTGCCTGCAACGGGCCGTGCCGCCAGCTCGGCGCGGTCGGGCCCCGGACAATGATCCGGCGCACGACGTCCGGCCCGAGCTCTGTGCGCAGGGTGGCCAGCAGCTGCCGGGACAGCAGCCGCAGCTGGGTCGCCCAGGCCGTCGACTCGGCGGCGAGTTCCAGCTCGCCATCACGCAGGGAGACCGGATGGCAGCGTGCGGAGATGTTCGGGCCGACCAGGGCCTCCCAACGGGCCAGCACCGACGCGTCCGTCGCCTGGTCCTGCCAGCCGCGTTCGGCAAGCAGCCGTTGCACCGTGGCACCCAGCGTGACTGGTTCGACCCATTCCCGGCCGGGCGCGGCCATCCCGGGCAGCCGCGGCCGGCGCGCCGGCCGCCGTGCCGGGTCGGACCGGCCGTCACCGCTGGCCGCGCCATCGCCCTCACCCGCGCGCCCGCCACCGCGACCAGCCGCCCGTGCCCTCGCCCGCGCATCCTCCTTTGCCCGAGCCAGGACGAGACGGGCGAGATCAGCCCCGCGCGCGGGCTGCTCGCCGGACCCGCCTTCGTTCTCGTTACGTTGAGTCCCGTCACGTTGAGCGATTTTGTTACGTTGAGCGATGTCGGCCTCGTGTGTGGGCTCGTCACCGCTGGGCGAGCGTCCGCGACGGCCAGCGACCGACCCGCGGCCAACGGGTGGCGATCCGCTGTCAGACGTACCGTCGCTGGGTGACTTCTTGTGGTCATCCGATGCTGCCTGGTGCCTGTCGGGAACCGGCGCACGGCCAGCGGATACCGGCCCGCGGCGGCCGGTGGTAGCGGCCGCCGGCCGATCGCCGGCGGTAGCCCCACCCGGGGTATCCGGATCATCCGGGGCATGCAGGGCATTCGGGTCATCCAACACGGCTGACCTTCCCGTCCGCCACCGTGAACCGCGCCCCGGCCAGGGCGGCGGGCACATCCGCCTCGACCGCGGCGGTCACCAGCACCTGCTCGGCCGAGCGGATCAGCTCCGCCAGCCGGTCGCGACGATGCGTGTCGAGTTCGGCGAACACGTCGTCCAGCAGCAGGACCGGTTCGCGCTGGTCGTCCTGGAGCAGCTCGAACGACGCGAGCTTGAGCGCGAGAGCCAGCGACCACGACTCGCCGTGGCTGGCATAGCCGCGCGCCGGCCGCCCGCTGATCGACAGCAGCAGCTCGTCACGGTGCGGGCCGACCAGGGTCACCCCTCGTTCGATCTCCTGCTGCCGGACCGCGGCGAGCTCGGCGAGCATCGCCTCCGCCAGGACCGTCCGGTCGGGAACCGGCTCGCCACCGGCCTGACCGCCCACCGGGTCACCTGTCCGGTTACCTGTCTGATCAGGCACCGGGCCGCCGGCCCGCTCGGCCACGCGCGCGACCACGCTCGAGCGGTATTCCACACCGGTCAGCTCCCGCTCGCCGGCCGGTGCCACCACCGAACCAGCCACATCGGCCGCGGCGGCTGATCCGTCCGGCGTGCCCGGCGCGTCCGCTCCAGCCAGCATGTCCGGTTCCACCGTCGCGCCCGGTCCGGGCGGTGCGACCGGTGCGACCGGTCCAGGCTGCCCGGCCGGTACGGCCGGTACGGCCGGTACAGCTGACGGCCGGGGGACCGGCGCGGACGCGACCGCGCGGTAGGCGGCCGCCACCCGTGGCCGCAGCTGTTCGACCAGCGCCAGCCGCGCGGCCAGCAGCTCGCAGCCGTGCCGGACCAGGTGGGAGTCCCACACGTCCAGGGTGCGCAGATCACCGGCACGGCCGGAGCGCCGTGCCGCCCCGGCCGTCCGCAACAGCGTCGACCGCTGGCGCAGGACCTTGTCGTAGTCGGCGAGCACACCGGCGAGCCGGGGGGTGCGGGCCACCAGCAGATCGTCGAGGAACCGCCGGCGCCCGGCCGGATCCCCCTTGACCAGGGCCAGGTCCTCCGGAGCGAAGAACACCATGACCAGCAGGCCGAGAACGTCGTGGGAGCGGGCGAGGGGAGCCCGGTTGAGCCGGGCGCGGTTCGCCCGGCCCGGGATGATCTCGATCTCGACCAGCGCGGCGCGGTCGCCCCGCGCGATCCGGGCCCGCACCGCGGCGCTCGTGGCGCCCTCGCGGACCAGTGGGGCGTCCGAGGCCACCCGGTGGCTGCCGAGTGTCGCCAGGTAGCCGACGGCCTCCAGCAGGTTGGTCTTGCCCTGCCCGTTGGAGCCGACGAACGTGTTCACCCCGGGTGCGAGCAGCAGATCCAGTGCCGGGTAGGACCGGAAGTCCACCAGCGACAGATGGGTGAGACGCACGTCACCCGGACAGCCGGATCGGCATGAGCAGGTACCGGTAGTCCGGGACCTCACCGTCGTCGGGCGCCTTGCCGGTGAGGATGGCGGGCTTCTTGGACGCCTCGTCCGGGTCATCAGCGCTGGCGAACCCGACGTGGACGACATCGGACTCCAGCGCACCCAGGCCGTCGAGCAGGTACGACGGGTTGAAGGCGATCGACAGCGACGGTCCGTCGTAGCCGATCGTCAACGTCTCCTGGGCCTGGGCCTCACCGCCGGCCCCGGCCTCCAGAACCAGTTGATCGTCGGAGAAGCTCAACTGGACCGGGGCGGTGCGGGCGGCGACCAGCGCGACACGCTTGACAGCCTCGGCGAACGGGGCGATCTCGACCTGGGCGGTCAGCGGTGAGCTGTCGGGCAGCAGCCGCTGGTAGGGCGGGAACGAGCCGTCCACCAGGCGGGTCGTGGTCTGACGGCCGCCACCGGCGAACCCGGCCAGCGCCTCCCCGGAGGGACCCGAGCCGAGGGAGATCGCGACCTCCACACCGGATCCGGACAGAGACTTCGCCGTCTCGCTCAGTGTACGTGCCGGCACCATGGCCACGCCGTCGGCCGTCTCGGACGCCGGGCGCCATCGCAGCTTCCGGACCGCCAGCCGGTAGCGGTCGGTAGCGGCCAGGGTGAGGACATCGCCGTCGATCTCGACCCGCACACCGGTGAGGACGGGCAGGGTGTCGTCCTTGCCGGCGGCGACGGCGACCTGCGAGACGGCCCCGGCGAACGCCGCGCCCTCGATGTGGCCGGTGACCGCCGGCATCGGCGGCAGCGCCGGGTAGTCGTCCACCGACATGGTCGGCAGGGTGAAACGCGCGTTGCCACAGGTGAGGACCACCCGCGCGCCGTCGGTGTACAGGTCGACCGGCGCGGACGGGAGGGCCCTGGTGATCTCGGCGAGCAGCTTGCCGGAGACCAGGGCCCGGCCCTCCTGCTCGATCGTCGCGTCCACACCGGACTGGGCGGCCACCTCGTAGTCGAAGGCCGCGACCGACAGCGACGGCCCGGTGGCGTCCAGCATGAGGCCGGCCAGGACCTGAAGCTGGGAGGTCGCCCGGGTCGGCAGTGTGCGCGCCGTCCATGCCACGGCATCGGTGAAGTCGTCCCGTTCAACCCGGAACTTCATGATTCGCCCTTCTGAACCGTTCGTCCTCGTGACCACGCCGACCTGTCATGCCGGCTGCTGCTGACAGGTGCGGGTTCCGCCAGATGCTGCCGGCGGCCCGACGACCACGTTCGCAGGTCCGACCGCTGTCGTGCCGCTGCCTGTCGTTGTCGAACCACTGTCGAGCCACTGCCAGGCCACCATGCCGCATCCGGTACGGCGTTCCAGCATCGCAGGCTTCGGCCGGCGGCTCACAGCGGGGCCTGACACGAGGCTGGCGCGAGGCCCGGCATGAGGCTGGCACTGCCGCGGTGGCCCGCTGTGCGTGACGAGATCCCGGACGGCGATCCAAAGGCGACGCGCGGACGATCATGCGAGGTTGTCCCCAGGCCCAACTTCCAGTGGGGTTGTTCATTAAAAAACGATCTAGTTCGTCGTGTCAGTAGGGGCGGTGGATACTGGGGACAACTTGCGTTTTCGCAGGTCAAGAGCTTGAAGGGGGGTGCGGATCGTGTGGAAACCGCTGTGCCCAGCTCCAGTGGATTTCCACCGCCGGCCTGTTTGTCCCCCGCTCGTCCCCTGTTGTTCGCAGTCTGTCCCCCGGCTGTGCACAGTTTCCACACAGCCTGTCCCCCGTTACGCACAGGCCGCCGCGGGCCTCCGCCCACGGATTCCACAGGGTTTTCCACAAGCTGTGCACAAGACTCCACAGGAACACCGGCGCGGATCCGGCTACCAGCAGTAGCTCCTACCCCTGCTTCGCCCGGGTCATGCCTGTCGGGCCTGTCGAGTCGGGCGTGCCTGTCGAGCCGGTCAGGCCTGTCGGGTCTGTGCCCGGATGCGGTTGGTCAGTTCGGTGACCTGGTTGTAGATCGCCCGGCGTTCGGCCATCAATCCCCGGATCTTGCGGTCGGCGTGCATCACCGTGGTGTGGTCCCGGCCGCCGAAGTGCTGGCCGATCTTCGGCAGCGACAGGTCGGTCAGCTCCCGGCACAGGTACATGGCGATCTGCCGGGCGGTGACCAGCACCCGGCTGCGGGACGTGCCGCACAGGTCCTCCATGGACACGCCGAAGTACGTCGCGGTCGCGTTCATGATCGCGGCAGCGGTGATCTCCGGGTCGGCCGCGTCCGGGATCAGGTCCCGCAGGACGATCTCGGCCAGCGTCCGGTCGACGTGCGACTTGTTCAGGCTCGCGAACGCAGCCACCCGGATCAGCGCGCCCTCCAGCTCCCGGATGTTGCGCTCGATGTGGGTCGCGATGTACTCCAGCACGTCGCCGGGGACCGGCAGTCGCTCGGTGGCGGCCTTCTTCGACAGGATCGCGATCCTGGTCTCCAGGTCGGGCGGGGTGACATCGGTGATCAGGCCCCACTCGAACCGGCTGCGCAGCCGGTCCTCCAGCGCCGAGAGCTGCTTGGGGGAACGGTCGGAGGAGATGACGATCTGCTTCTCGGTGTCGTGCAGCACGTTGAAGGTGTGGAAGAACTCCTCCTGGGTGCGTTCCTTGTTCTCCAGGAACTGGATGTCGTCAACCAGGAGCACGTCAGTGTCCCGGTAGCGGCGTTGGAACGCCTGCTGCCGGTCGTCCCGGATCGAGTTGATGAAGTCGTTGGTGAACTCCTCCGAGCTGACGTACTTCACCCGCGATTCCGGATACAGCTTCAGCGTGTAGTGGCCGATCGCGTGCAGCAGGTGGGTCTTGCCGAGCCCGGAGTCGCCGTAGATGAACAGCGGGTTGTACGCCTTCGCCGGCGCCTCGGCGACGGCCACCGCAGCCGCGTGCGGGAATCGATTGCTGTCACCGATGACGAACGTCTCGAACACGTAACGTGGATTCAGCCGGGTCGGCTCGTAGGACCGGGGCGCCGGGTCGCGTCCGAGGCCCGGGGTGATCCTGGCTGTGTCCGCAGCGGACGCAGCGGACACAGCGGGCGTGGCAGACACGGGGGATACCGGGGAGGTGGGCAGCGGTAGCTGGATCGGCCCGGTCATCGGCTCCGGGTCGGGCAGGTGCTCGACGGTGACCGCCACCCGGATCTCTCGTCCATAGGCTGTGGACAAAGCTGTGGACAGAAACGGTCGGAGGCGCGAGTCGAGCAGGTCCTTGGTGAACTCGTTCGGGGCCGCGAGCAGCGCGGTGTCCTGGACGAGGCCGAGCGGACGGGTCAGGCGCAGCCACGCCCGCTGCTGGGCCGACAGGGTGCCGTCCGCGACCCCGGCGACGGCCTGTCCCCACACGGCGGACAGGTCCGGTTCCTCGACAGGCACCCTGCCTGACATGCCGGCGGAGGGATCGGCGCTAAGGTCTGTCACGAGGCGGGCTCCTCCGAAGACGTCGGACGGGTGGACAGGGCCGAACCGGGCGCCTGCGACCACCCCTGCCGGGGCAGTTCTCCACATGGTCGTCCACAAGCTGTGTACGACCATGACACCGCACCGGCAAAGCCGCTTTCGCGCCGCCCCCACCCGGCGCGCCAGCGCGGCCGGCCGACACCCGCCGGCCCGCCCCCGCACGGCGGGGCTTGATAGTCTCAGGCGTCGGGTTGCGGCGACAGTGCGCTCTCGGGTGGGTGTCTCCACCGCGTTCTGTACCGTTTCCGTGGCTAGTGTTGTCCTTTGCCCGTCTGGCGTCCGGAGTCCTCTGTGAGCAAGCGCACCTTCCAGCCGAACAACCGCCGGCGTGCCAAGACGCATGGTTTCCGGCTCCGGATGCGGACCCGTGCCGGTCGTGCCGTGCTCTCGGCCCGTCGCCGCAAGGGCCGCAGCGAGCTGTCTGCCTGAGATCCACCCGCGTCCCGGTCCTTTTCGCGTCATGCTGCCCGTTCGGAACCGTGTCCGGACCAGGGCCGAGCATGCCTCGATCAGTGGCGCCGGCCGTCGCGGCCGCAGCGGCCCACTGGTCATCCACAGTCTGATTGTGGACAACCACGCTGTGGACGGTGGTCCGGAGCCGGTCGTCACACTTCCGCCACGGGTCGGTT
The DNA here is from genome assembly GCF_900634755.1 of Protofrankia symbiont of Coriaria myrtifolia. Taxonomy (NCBI): domain Bacteria; kingdom Bacillati; phylum Actinomycetota; class Actinomycetes; order Frankiales; family Frankiaceae; genus Protofrankia; species Protofrankia symbiont of Coriaria myrtifolia. The sequence continues at coordinate 14,402 of NZ_CAAAFS010000361.1, read as the reverse complement.
TCGTCGTGGGACGCAAGGTGGGGAACGCGGTCGTGCGCAACCGCGTCCGCAGACGCCTGCGGGAGCAGGTCCGTGCCCGCCTCGACCGCCTCCCCGCCGGAACACTCGTGATCGTGCGAGCCTTACCGGAGAGCGCCACCGCATCCTCGGACGAACTGGGGCGGGCGCTTGAGCGGGGCCTGCGCGGCCGTCTCGTCCCGGCCACCCCTGGCACAGCCGGGGCAGGCATGGCTGGGACGGTCACAAGGCCCACCGGCACCACCGGTACCGCTGGCACCGCGGACCGGCAGTCACGATGAGCCGCGGTGGCGTTGCGCTGGCCGCGGGCCTGGTCGTCGTGATCGACCTGCTCGCCGCCACCCGCCTGGCCGGGCGGCTCGCGCCACGGATGTCCCGTGGCCGGGACGGCGTGGTGCGCAGCCCGCTGGCCTGGGTACTGCGCATGATGATTGCTTTCTACCGGGCCGTCTGGTCCCCACGCAGCGCGGGGCTCTGCCGCTTCGAGCCGTCCTGCAGCGCGTACGGGCTGGAGGCGGTGCGTCGTTACGGCGGGGTCCGGGGCGGCCTGCTGGCGGCCTGGCGGCTGCTGCGCTGCCAGCCGCTGTCGGCCGGTGGCCACGACCCGGTGCCGGCGCGTGCCGACACCCCGCCAGGCCGCCCCGGGCGCTTCGGCGGGCCGGCCGGTGAACGCGGTGTCCCCGCCGGTGAGCAGGCCGCTCAGGCCGTGGCCGCGGGTGCGCGGCAGCGGCTGGACCCGCACCCGAACTCGCCCGAACCGACCGCGTCCCGCTGTGGCACGAGGGTCTAAGGAGACGAACCAGTGCTGGATCCCCTCTACCATCTCGCGGCGAACGCGATCGTCTTCTTTCACGGGGGCTTCGGGCCGATCTTCGGCCGGGACAGCTTCTTCGCGTGGGCGCTGTCGGTCGTCCTGCTGGTGATCTGCGTCCGGATCATGATCTTTCCGCTGTTCGTCAAGCAGGTGAAGGCCCAGCGGACGATGCAGCTGATGCAGCCGAAGATCAAGGAGATCCGGGACAAGTACGGCCATGACCGGCAGCAGATGAATGCCAAGATCATGGAGTTGCAGAAGGAACATGGCAACCCGCTGCTCGGGTGCCTGCCGATCCTGCTCCAGATCCCCCTGTTCATCGCGCTGTTCCACGTCTTCAGCCACCTGCGGCCGGTCGACCGGCCCGGCGGCGTGCTGGAGTGGGCTCCCCGGGTCGGGCTGACCGCCCAACAGGTGCAGCAGATCGCCGAGGCCAAGCTGCTCGGCGTCTCGCTGTCCACCTCGTTCACCTCGTCGTCGAACTTCCTGGAGTTCGTCCAGGCGAACGGGACGAACGTCAAGATCTTCGCGGTCACGCTGATCGTCCTGATGGGTGCGACGACGTTCCTCACCCAGCGGCAGATCATGGCGCGGACCGGGCCGGTCGATCCGCAGCAGGCGATCGTGCAGAAGGTCCTGCTCTACGGCTCCCCGATCATGCTCGCGGTGTTCGGCTTCCAGTTCCCGATCGCTGTCCTGCTGTACTGGCTGACCACCAACCTGTGGAGCATGGGCCAGCAGTTCTTTGTGATCAAGAAGATGCCGCCGCCGGCCGTGCAGGGCGCCGGTGGGCAGGTGCCGAGCACCCGGTCGGCGCCCGGGGCGAAGAACGCGTCCGGGACGAAGAACAGGACATCGCAGCCGGCGCCGGCCCGTCCCGCACCAGGTGCCCGGCCAACCAACAAGGGTAAGAACCGACCGGGTGCGGCCTCGCCGGCCACGGGCTCGACCGCCGCGTCGACCGACAGGACGCCGGGTGGCGCAGGCCAGGCCGAAACCGGAGCCGGCAAGACGGCGAACTCCAACAAGGCCGTGCGCAAGGCTCCGCCAGGAACCCGTTCCCCCCGAGGCGGCTCCGCGCAGTCCTCGCAGCCGGCCCAGCAGCCGGCCCAGCCGAAACAGCCGACTCAGCCCGCCCGCCCGTCGAAGGCATCCGACGCGGCCGAGGCCGGCGAGGCGGTACCGCAGCCGGCGCAGACACAGAACGGGTCCGCTCCGGCCGGTGACGACGCCCAGCCCCGGGCGGGAAAGCCCCATGCCACGGCGGGCGTACGCCGGCATACAGGTGGTTCCCGGCCCGCCAAGCGACGTGGCAAGGGCGGCCGCCCCGGAGGCCGACGGTGACCGTTCCCGCGGTGACCATTCCTGCCGGGAATCGGCGCCGGGCTCGCCCGACCCGCGATCCGCAGACGTCCACCCGTGTAAGGAGCTGCTCTGATGACCGGTTCCGCATCTGACCTGGCCGCCGCCGACATCACGGTCAGCGGGGTCGAACAGGCCGACGGCCTGTCCACACCGGCCACCTCCCGGCCGGCGCCTCCCGGCGGGGAGGACAGCCCCGCCCCGCCGGCGGTGAACGGCCGGCAACGGATCGCCGACCTGGAACAGGAAGGGGAGATCGCCGCCGACTATCTGGAGGCGCTGCTCGACATCGTCGACCTGGACGGCGACCTCGACCTGGACGTCGAGGGGGAGCGAGCCGTGGTCGCCGTCGTCGGTGACGGGCTCGACCTGCTGGTGGGCAGCCGGGGGGAAACGCTCGAGGCGCTCCAGGAACTCACCCGGCTGGCGGTGCTCCAGAAGACCGGCGTGCGCAGCCGGCTCATGCTCGACGTGGGCGGGCACCGCGCGCGGCGGCGGGCCGAGCTGCGCGACCTGGCCACGGCGGTCGCCGAGCGGGTGAAGGCGGGAGCCCGGCCGGAGAAACTCAAGCCGATGACACCGTTCGAGCGCAAGGTCGTCCACGACCTGATCGCGACCATCGACGGCGTCGTCAGCGAGTCCGAGGGCGAGGAGCCCCAGCGCCGCGTGGTCGTCCTCCTCGCGAACTGACACCCCGCCAGCCGGTGATGGAGTGCTGAACGCTCCTTCCCGCGGACCGGCTCCGACCCTTCCACATGCGAGGCAGTCGCATGTGGAAGGGTCGTATGGGGGGAGCAAGGAAGAGGATTGGCGGATGCAAAGACGGCGAGCTCAGAGCCGTCGCGCGGCGCGGGGCTGAGGCCCGCGGCCCGCGTCCACCGGTTCCTCGTCCGGACGCGGGTACCGGCGGGTCGAAGTACGGAATCTTCGGGGGCTGGGACGGATCGTGGTGTCCGCCGGGTGGCCCCGCCGGGCACCGGGGGATTAAAGGGCGTTACGGCGGCGCGGCTGCGGGCGCCCACACCCACAACCTGGCACCCGGCGCCTCCAGACCACGCCGGAGCAGCCAGCACACCGGCCGGGCAGCCCCGTAACCAGAAGAACGAGTACGGAAGTGGCTGCTCCAGCAATCACTTGTTCCCTCGCTTTCATGATTCGGTTGTGCGACGGCGAGCAGGGCGGGTGGGTGTTCGCCTGGGTGGAGGTGGGGCCAGGTCCCGGGTGGTTTTGTTCGGAGTGCGTGTCGTCGGGCGGTGACGGTGCAGGTGGTGGCGGTGCGGGCAGCGGCGGTGCGGGCGGTGATGGATGTGGACGGTGCTGGGCATGGTCCCGGAAGCCGTGAGCGACGCGGTGCCTGATCAGATGGCCCGCGTCGGGGTGGGCTGTGTTCCCCGTTCGGTCGTTGCCAGGGGATCCCGAGTGGTCGGTGTTGGTGTGCCGCTCGGTGTCAACGCTGTTCATCGTTACCAGCCTCGATACGGTCTCTCGCCATGACCGGTGGCCCGGATGCGGGATGCACACGGACGCGTGTGATCGAAGCCCTGACGGACCTGCTGGTGACCACCCGGCCGGACCAGGTGCTCCGGGTGGCCGTCGACGGGCCGGACGCCGCGGGCAAGACCACGCTGGCCGACGAGCTCGCGCGGAGCGTCACGCGCCTGGGCAGGCCGGTGGTGCGCGTGAGCATCGACGGTTTCCACCACCCGGAAGCCGTGCGCCGTCGCAGAGGCGCGCTGTCGCCGGTGGGCTATTTCTTCGATTCGTTCGATTATGCGGCTCTTCGACGTCTCGTCATCGACCCGCTCGGGCCGGGTGGCGACCGGCGTTTTCGCAGTGCCATTTTCGATCATGGGTACGATGCCGCCCGCAGCGTGCCGGAGCGGACCGCCGCACAGAACGCGGTGTTGCTGCTGGACGGCGTTTTCCTGCTGCGTGAGGAACTGCGCGCCTGCTGGGAGGTCAGCGTCTTCGTGCGGGTCAGCCCGGCGGAGTCGCTGCGCCGCGGGCTGGGCCGGGACGTCGCCTTGTTCGGGTCGACGGACGCGGTTCGCGAGCGCTACGAACGGCGCTACCTGCCAGGGCAGGAGCTCTACCGGACGCTGGCCGCGCCCATGGACGTCGCTGACGTGCTGCTGGACAACGAGCGGCCGGACCTCCCGGTCATCCTGCGATGGCCGGGGCAGGAGGCCTGATCTGCGACCCAGGACCAGGGCCCGGGGCAGCTCACGGGTACCGGGGGTGGCGGGCATCGGAGGTGTCCTGGCCGTCGGCGCGGTGGCCGGGCCGCCTGATCCCTGTCGGTCGTGAATCCGCGAGATCGCGAATGCCGTCCGGCGTCCCGCTGGCCCGTGCTCTTTCGGGCGCTCGTCCAGACCGACTCCGGGACAGGCTGCCGGGTCTGCCGGGTCTGCCGGGTCTGCCGGGTCCGCCCGGAGCGGATCCCCAGGCCGCTTCTCGGGCCTGCCGGGCCGGCGCAGTCGATCCGGTGGGAATTCCGGAGCGTGCCGAAGGCTGGTTGCGCCGTTTGTGTCCCGCTGTCGAGCATGCTGGTCGGATGGTGCCTGTGTACAATCCTCCGTCCGTCGCTCCCGAGGTCTTCGGAGCCGGTTTCGAGCTCGCCCGCGTCTATGCGGACCTCCTTGCCACCGCTGGTGTCGAACGCGGCCTGATCGGCCCTCGAGAGGCCGACCGGCTCTGGGAGCGTCATCTGCTCAACAGCGCGGTCGTGGCGGAGGCGATCGATCAGGCGGCAGCCGTCGTGGACGTGGGCAGCGGAGCCGGCCTGCCCGGGATACCGCTCGCCCTCGCTCGTCCCGATCTGCGGGTGACCCTTCTCGAGCCGATGCAGCGCCGATGTCTGTTCCTTCAGGAGGCGGTGGGCCGGCTCGGTCTTGAGGGGCGGGTCACCGTGCTTCGCGGACGCGCGCCCGACGCTGCCGCTACCGTGGAGACCCACGCGTTCGACGTTTGCCTTGCACGGGCCCTCGCGCCCCTGGAACGGCTGGGCGCGATGCTCCTGCCAATGGTGAAACCGGGCGGTGTCATGCTTGCGCTGCGCGGGGCAGGCGTTGTCGAGGAGCTGTCGATCGCGCGAGGTGAGCTGGAGGCCCAGGGCTGGCGTGATGTGGCCGTCGTGAAGTGCGGGGTCGGAAGGGTGACTGATCCGACCACCGTATTGCGCGCCGTCCATGCCGCACCACAGCCTGGGCGCCGGCAGGGAAGTGGGAAAACGCGTGAAACGCGGCGAGGACGGGAGGCGCAACGTGCAGGTGGGCGCGCACGTTCCACGTGAAACAGCGCCAGGAGGAAGCAGCAGATCCATGCGCGCGGTGCGGAACGGGGTTCAGCCCGCCGACACGTCACTGGATACGAACGATCAATCCACCCCTATCGGAGCGGCGGCAGCAGCGGCAGTGGAAGCCTTGACAATGGAACGACGGCGGCCGTTTCCGCGGCCGACGCGACAGCGCATCGCCACCGTGGCGAACCAGAAGGGCGGGGTGGGGAAGACCACCACCACGGTCAATCTCGCCACGGCCCTCGCCATGCACGGATGCCGGGTCCTCTGCATCGACCTGGACCCACAGGGCAACGCATCGACGGCTCTCGGGGTCGACCACCGTTCCGGTGTCCCGTCCATCTACGAGGTGCTGCTCGGGGACCGGCCGCTCGAGGAGGTCGTCGTCAGGTCGTCCGAGGCCGAGGGGCTGTACTGCGCCCCGGCCACGATCGACCTCGCCGGCGCGGAGATCGAGCTGGTGTCGGTGGTGGCCCGGGAGACCCGGCTGCGCCGGGCGATCGCCGGGCTGCGGCAGGAGGTCGACTACATCCTGGTGGACTGCCCGCCGAGCCTCGGGCTGCTCACCGTCAACGCCCTGGTGGCCGCCAAGGAGCTGCTGATCCCCATCCAGTGCGAGTACTACGCGCTTGAGGGGCTCGGACAGCTCCTGCGTAACGTCGAACTTGTGCAGGCACATCTCAACCCGGAACTCCGACTGTCCACCATCATCCTGACCATGTACGACTCGCGGACGCGGCTGGCGGACCAGGTCGTGCACGAGGTCAAGGAGCACTTCGGCGACCGCGTCCTGGGCACGACCATCCCGCGTAACGTGCGGATCGCCGAGGCGCCGAGCTACGGCCGCTCGGTGCTGACCTACGACCCCGCCTCCCGCGGGTCACTGTCCTATCTGGCCGCCGCGCGTGAACTCGCCGAACGGGGCTTCGAGCCGAACGGAGTGGGAGTGTGACCGCGCGCCGGGGTGGGCTGGGACGCGGCCTGGGAGCACTGATCCCGACCGGGACGGAGGGCACCGGCGGGATCAGCACGGGCATCGATGACGGTTTCGGGCTGCAGGTCGGGCCGACGCCCGTCCACGGCGCCACCTTCCGGGAGGTCCCGGTCGACTCGGTGACGCCGAACCCCCGCCAGCCGCGGACGCACTTCGACGAGGACGCCCTGGAGGAGCTGGCCGCGAGCCTGCGTGAGGTCGGCCTGCTCCAGCCCATCGTCGTCCGCGAGATCATGCCCGGACGCTACGAGCTGGTCATGGGCGAACGGCGCTGGCGGGCGTCCAAGCTCGCGGGCTTCAGCCAGATCCCCGCCATCGTACGAGACACCGCCGACGACGCCATGCTGCGCGACGCCCTGCTGGAGAACCTGCACCGCCAACAGCTCAACCCGCTGGAGGAAGCGGCCGCCTACGAGCAGCTCCTGCGCGACTTCGGCGCCACCCACGAGGAACTCGCCGGGAAGCTCGGGCGCTCCCGCTCCCACGTCACCAACATGATCCGACTGCTGGGGCTGCCGCCGGCCGTGCAGCGACGGGTGGCAGCCGGCGTGCTCTCGGCCGGCCACGCCCGGGCGCTGCTGTCGCTGGAGGATCCCGATGCGCAGGACCGGCTCGCCACCCGCATCGTCGCCGAGGGGCTGTCCGTGCGGGCCGTCGAGGAGATCGTCGCGCTGGGCGAGGAGGGGCCGCGGCGGACGCCGCCCCGCCGGCCGCGGGTCACCTCGCCAGCCCTGCACAAGCTCGCATCCCGTCTCTCCGACCAGTTCGACACACGGGTGAAGGTCGACATGGGTCGGAACAAGGGGAAGATCACCGTCGAGTTCGCGAGCGTCGAGGACCTGGAGCGGATCGTCGCGGTGATGACGGCGTCGGGAGCCGCTTCCTCGTCTTCCTCGTCCGGGTGAGGGCTCCCGGCCCGGACAAGGAAGACGAGGAAGCGCCGCTGTTTCACGTGGAACCTCGTGCCCACGTGAAACAGCACGGCCGCACACGGGGCCTTCACCCGCCCCGGAGGGCTGACCGAACACCGTCGCGGGGACGCTCGAAGCGCGGGCCCCGGATGTTCCAGGCGCCTGATCGCTGAGCGCGGGGCGGGTGCGCGTCGATGAGCATGTTCGTAGGCGCGAGCCCTCGGATGCCTGAGGCCCCTCAGGGCCGGGGCGCCCGCGGTCATGGATCGCCCCCCGGCCCCCGGCCCGCTCCCGCGCCCGGGCGCTCGGGATATGGCCCAGATGCGGAAAAGCCCGGAAAAACACGGCCGTGCTGGTGAGCGTTGACTGACGCGGCACCAGGGCGTGCCTGATGGCTGTATCGATCGCGCGGGCGGTGTCCAGACAGCCCCCGCCGTGTCGCCGCCGCCCATAACTCCGCTGTGCGCTCCTCCTCCGCCTTGCGGGAGTCCGCCTGGATCGCCGCCCACATCGACCAACAGCCATCGGACACGCCCTGACCGAGCCCGACACGGCTGGGCGGATCCGGGGCAGGCCGATGAGGATCCGGGCAGCCGGGCTAGTCTGGCCCTGTGCGAGATGTCAGCGTTGCCGTCGCCACCAGGACCCGGGCCGGGTGGATCGTCGAGCTATGAGCCGCCGCATCGCCAACATCACTCTCGACAACATCGACGATTTGCCGGTGCGATGTCGCCGATGCGTCTTCTGGGAGCTCGACCCCGTCGCCCGTAGCCGTGCCGAGGAGGCCGGAGACACCGCGCTGGAGAAGGAGGCGTGGGTGTCCTCCACCCTCCTCGAGTGGGGAAGCTGCGGAAAGATCGTATATGTGGACGGCGTCCCGGCCGGTTTCGCGATGTACGCGCCGGCCGCGTACGTGCCCCGGGCGGTCGCCTTCCCGACCAGCCCGGTCAGCCCGGACGCCGTCCTGCTCATGACCGTGAAAATCATGGAGGACTTCGCCGGGCAGGGCTTCGGGCGCATCCTCGTCCAGACGATTGCCAAGGACGTGTTCCGGCGTGGTTTCCGCGCCATTGAGGCGTTCGGTGACCTCAAGGGCGAAGGCACCCGGTGCGTGGTGCCCGCCGACTACCTGCTCGCCGTCGGCTTCAAGACCGTGCGGCCCCACCATCGGTGGCCACGGCTGCGGCTCGAGGTCAAGAACACCGTGAGCTGGCGGGAGGACGTCGAGGTGGCCCTGGAACGGCTGCTCGGGTCGATGGCGCCCGAAGGGATGCTGCGTCAGGTCGGAAGCGTCGCCGGGACCGTCCCTGCGAGCTGACCTCGGCCGTCCGGCCGTCTTCCGATGGCCTCGGCCGCTCCTGTTCTTCCGATTCCCGTGGTTGCGCCGTCCGTCCCGCCGACGCATCCCCCGGCGCGAGCGGGCCGTTCCGTCGTCCGCCGGCCTGTCCTAACAGCGCGGGACGGCGCGGGACGGTCCTAACGACGCCGGGCCGTCCGGACGGCACCGGATGGGGCGGACCGGCGAGGGGAAAGGCCTCCATGCCCTCCAGAACGTCCGGGGACCGGGGAGGCCCCTGGCGGCAGGCTCCCGGTCAGCGGGGGCGGCGAGAGGCGAGGGTCGGGACCCGCAGCTGGCCGGTCGGTGGGTCGAGATCCGGCGGCAGGAACAGCCGCTGCACCGCGGCGAGGATGGCCTCGGCGACCGTGTCCCGGAACTCCGGCGACCCCAGCGCGGCGGCGTCGTGCGGGTTCGTCAGATATCCCAGATCCGTCCGGATCGCCGGCATCCTCGTCCACCGGAGCAGCTCCCACGTCTTGGCGTGGGTCCGGCAGTTGACCAGGTCCGTGCGGGACACCAGCTCCTTCTGGACGAGCGTGGCAAGACGTTCGCCCACGGCGGACGAGCCCCGGGCGTTGCCGAAGTAGTAGGACGACACCCCCTGGGCCTGGGGTGACTTCCCCGCGTCCAGGTGCAGCGACACCAGCAGGTCCGCGCCGATCTCGTTCGCGCGGTGCGCCCGTTCGACGTCGTCCGGGGACTCGTGCGGGCCGTGCAGGAGGTAGGCCTCCAGACCGGAGGCCAGCAGCCGGGCCTCCAGCCGGGCGGCGAGATCGGCGATGAGATCGCGCTCGCACAGGTCGCCGACGGTGACTCCAGGGTCGTTCCCGCCGTGGCCGGGGTCGACCGCGACCACGACACCGAGCAGAGACGGGCCCCGCTGGAGCAGCCGCACCGACTCCCGCAGCACGTCCGGGCGGCCACCGACGACGGTGCGCTCGAGCTTCTTCAGCTCCCGCAGCGTCAGCGGCCCGCACCGGCCGTCGGGCTCCAGCGCGCGGTTGTACTGGAAGTCCCTGAGCGCCGCCTCGGTCCGCGGGCCGAAGATGCCGTCCGTCCGTCCCACGTCGAACCCCATGTTCGACAGCCGTTCCTGCAGCGACGCCACGTCATCCCCGATGAAGGGGTGGTTGACGCTGTAGAAGAGCAACCGGTCGCCCAGTTTGCGACGGGCCTCCTCCAGGGCGCGGAAGGTGTCCGGGCCGACGATGCCGTCCGCGGACAGTCCCCGGCTCTGCTGGAACGCCCGGACGGCCCGGTCCAGGGCGGCGTCGAACTCCAGGGCGGCATCGAGTTCGCGGGCGGCGTCGAAGCGGGCTGCCGCCGGCATCGGCGTGTCGGGTGCCCCCGCCCGTGTGCCGCTTCGTGGTCCGCCGTCCGGCAGCCCGGTGCCTGGCGGGGCGGCCGGGTGCGGCAGATCCGTCCCGCTCGGCCGCGGCCGGCCGGCCGCGGGGGCTTCCTGCTGGTGCGGCGCGGCCGGCAGGAACGACAGGGAGATCAGCGCGGCGCGTATCTCGGCGACCGAGGGGTCGCGGTCGCCGAGACGCAGGAGTTTGATCCTGCGGTTACCACTCGAACCTGCTCGCGGACGGGTCACGGAGACACAGGCTAGCGGCTCGTCCTGCCGCCACCGCCGTGGTCGTGGGGCAGCCGGGTGGCGGCGGTGGATTTTCTCGTGCTGTCGGCTGTTCGGCCTGTGCGGCTCCTGACGGGCAGGGGCGGCGCGGTCGTGTTTCTTTCACACCTGTGGCCTGTCTGGATCAGCGGACCGATCCAGACAGGCCACAGGTGTGGTGGGACGCGGAGGCCACGGGCGCGCCCCTTTCGAGTGGGCGTCGTCCGCGGGCGCCTCAGATGTACGCGGAGAGATCCCGCAGCAGGGCGGCCTTCGGCTTCGCGCCGACGATGCTCTTGTCCACCTCGCCGTTGACGAACACGGCCAGGGTGGGGATGGACAGTATCTGGTACTGCCGAGCGGTCTGCGGGTTCTCGTCGATGTTGAGCTTGACGACCCGCAGCTTGTCACCGTGCTCGGCGGCGATCTCCTCGAGGACCGGGGCGACCAGCCTGCAGGGCCCGCACCACTCCGCCCAGAAGTCGACCAGGACAGGCACCTTGCTCTTCAGTACCTCCTCGGTGAAGCTGTTGTCGGTGACGGGCTGGGTGGCTCCTGCCATAGTGATCTCCTCCTGGTTGTTGTCGATGCTTCCGGTTGCCGCCGCTGGGCCGATCGTCATCGATGGACGCCGCGTGGACGGTTGTGCTGGCCTGGGACGCTGCGACCGGAGCCGCACCCGGTCAGCACAGGCATGATCGATTTGTTGGCGGGGCGGTCAGGACGCGGCCGCCCCGGCGACAGCCTCGGCGGGCGCCCGGGGCGGCCGGCCGGCTTCGCCCTCACGGGCAGCCAGATGGCGTTCGGCGTCCAGCGCCGCGGCGCACCCGGTGCCGGCCGCCGTGATGGCCTGCCGGTAGATGTGGTCCACGACGTCGCCGCAGGCGAACACACCGGGCAGGTTGGTGCGGGTGGACGGATGCTCGACCGCGACGTAACCAGCGGCGTCCAGGTCGAGCTGGCCGCGGACGAGCTCGGTGCGTGGCTCGTGGCCGATGGCGACGAACAGCCCGCTGGCGGCTATCTCGCTGGTCTCGCCGGTCACGGTGTCGCGGACCTGGACGCCGGTGACCCGCTCCTCGCCGAGGATCGCCACGACCTCGGCGTTCCAGCGGAACCGAATCTTGTCGTTGGCGAACGCGCGCTGCTGCATGATCGCGCTTGCCCGCAGCCGGTCCCGCCGGTGGATGACGGTGACGGACCGGCCGAAGCGGGTCAGGAACGTCGCCTCCTCCAGCGCGGAGTCACCGCCGCCGACGACGAGGATGTCCTGGTCCCGGAAGAAGAAGCCGTCACAGGTCGCGCACGCGGACACCCCGCGTCCCAGCAGCCGCTCCTCGTCCGGCAGGCCCAGCCGGCGGTACGCCGAGCCGGTGGCGATGATCACAGTGTGGGCGCGGTAGGTCTGGTCCTCGACAGTTACGATCTTCGGGTCGGCCCGCAGGTCGACCGCGGTGACGTCCTCGGCGAGCAGTTCCGCGCCGAAGCGCTCGGCCTGCCGGCGGATGCCGTCCATGAGGTCGGGGCCCTGGACACCCTCGGGGAAACCGGGGAAGTTCTCCACCTCGGTCGTGGTCATCAGCGCGCCGCCGGCCGATACCGCACCCTCGAAGACCAGCGGGCGCAGGTTCGCGCGCGCCGTGTATATCGCCGCGGTGTAGCCGGCCGGACCGGATCCGATGATGATGACATCTCGGACATCGGGATCCCGGGCGTCCGGGATGCGCGATTCGTTCCCGCTGCTGTGCGCGGTCACATTTCCACCTGTCCCTTCAGATCGCCGGCTGTCGCCGGTGAGGCCGTGCGCCTCCCACAACTGTCCCATTGCGCACCCGATTCCCTCGGCTGTGCTCCCGTACCGCCGCCGGGCCCGCCCGCCTGCGCTCCCGCGGCGCCACCAAGTGGGCCCGACCGGCGCTCCGGCGCCACCGTCGGGGGCTGCCCGGCGGTGGCGCCGGAGTTGTCGAGGCAACGCCAGAGCTACTCCGAGGCGGGCCGGGGATCGTTACTGGCACACCGATGACCAGCGGTTGGGCATGATCTGGGCCGTGTCCGACGGATGTCCGGCCGCGCGGGCGGCGCCCACGTCGACCAACATCCGGCAGCCGCGGCCCAGGTGACTACCGCCGGGATGTGGTGGTGCTGTACCACATCGCGGCTGCGATGTTGGTCACTCCGCACCGCTCGTCAAGAACGATCACTTGCAGCTTGTCGGGATCGGTCGGGACGGACAGCACGACCAGCACCGCCGGCCGCCCGCCGAAGGCAACGAGATCCAAAGCGATGATGTTGCCGCCGGTCTGGGTCGCCAGGCTGAGATAGCAGGTGCGCAGATCCGGCTGAGTCAGCTCGGTGATGAGGGCCGCCGCCGCGGCGGGTGGCACCGCGGGGGCGGCGCCGTAGTTGCGCAGCGGCGCCTGGAACGTCCCCTTGATCCGCCCGGACAGCAGGTCGAGGGTGTGCCGAGGGATGTCGGAGATGCTGAGCAGATGCCCGGTGTGCGCGAATATCGCCGCCGTGGCGGTGGTGGTCTCCCCGCCGCCAGCCGCCGTTGCCGCGGGGGCGGCGGCTGGCGGGGCCGCCGCGCTGCCGCTTGAGTCGGCCCCCGCCGCGCGGCGCGTCCCCTCGGACGATCCGGTGATGTCGGCCGACAGCGGTGCCACGGCCTGGCTGACGGCCTCGCCGACGCTGCTTCGCCCGGTGTTGCGGCCCAGTGCCCCCACAAGGCCGACCACCGCGACGATTACTGTCAGGCAGGCAGCTGCCGCGCTCAGCCACGGTGGGACCTGCCCCACCCGCAGCGGCCGCCCGGCCGGCCGGCCCCGGCCACGCGTCCATCCCGGCGCCCCGGGATACGACCGGGTGCGTGCGCGGGATGGCCGCAGTGGCCGCAGCCAGCGCACCGGCCGGCGTGGCACCGACCGCGGCGGCATCAGCCCGCGCCCGTCCGCCTCAGCCGGGCCGGGGTGGGCGCCGCCGTCCAGGCCGGCCGGCCGGTACCGCTCCTGCTCGCTGACCAGGGCGGCATACAGCCTGGTCGCGACGTCCTCCGGCATGGTCACCGAGGCCAGCGCGGCGAGGTCGTGGCGCACCCGACGCAGCGCCGCCACGGTTTCGCCGCACTGCGGGCAGCCGTGGACGTGGAGTTCCACGGCGGACGCCGAAAGGTCCCCACCGGCGTAGGCATCGAGGTGCTCCACATCCGGATGCCGATCAGTGGTCATCGCCGACACCTCCTCCGACCGCTCCAGGCGTATTGACGTGCCTGCTCTGACTGACGGAATCGAGCGGCGCAGGGTTCCCGGGACGCAGGTAGTCGAGCATTACAGCCAGCTTCGAGCGCCCCCGCGCGCAGCGGCTTTTCACCGTGCCCACCGGGACCGCGAGCAGCCTGGACGCGTCCGCGACCGACCAGCCCTGGATGTCGACGAGTATCACCGCCAGCCGCAGCGGTTCCGGAAGCCGGCGGAGCGCGGATTCGACGGCCAGCCGCGTCTCACCTTCGACGATGGCGTCACGCGGCTCGGCCGGCTCGTCGCCGCCACGACCGCCACCGTGGCCATGACCGCCGTCACCATCGCCACCGGTGAGCAGCGGGACCTGTGGGCGGGCCGCGCGCCGGCGCAGCCGGTCCAGACAGGCGTTGACGACGATGCGGTGCAGCCAGGTGGACACCGATGCCTCGCCGCGGAAGGCCGCGGCACCGCGGTAGGCCGACAGCATCGCCTCCTGAACGGCGTCAGCGGCGTCCTCCCGGTCCCGCAGCATGCCCAGGGCCACCGTCCACGCGCGGCCGCTGTGGGCCCCCGTACCAGCTCGGTGAAGGCGTCCGGGTCCCCGTCGACATGTCGGCGGAGCAGTTCCCGGTCGCGCTCCGCCGGCGTCACCGGGGCGGTCGCCGCGCTTACCGCATTCGCTGGGTTCACCGCGTTGGCTGGGTTCACCGCGTTGGCTGGCCCAGCTGGGGTAAGCGCGGCCGGAGCCGGGGTGATGGTGCCGGCGCCGGCCGCGGTCTCGTCGGTCGCGCCGTCCGGCGCGCCGTTGCCAGGGG
>NZ_CAAAFS010000360.1:0-3703 GCF_900634755.1 Protofrankia symbiont of Coriaria myrtifolia | reverse complement strand
GGCCGTCATCCACCGTCGGCAACCTGGTCAGCCAGACAACCCAGTACCGGTGAGCGGTCGTCGCCGGGACGGACACGGTCGTGCTGGTGGCGACGGTTTCGGGGAGGACCACGCTGTAGGCGTTGGCGTCGTTCACGGCGGCGTCACCGGCACGCAGCTCGAACGCGGTAGGACCAAAACCAAAAGTAATCGTTATTTGGCGGACGGTGACGGGCTGGCCAAAGTCCAGCCGGAGACCCACCCCCGACTTCAGCCCGCCGAACTGCCGGCCGTCGGTGTTGTTGTACCCCTCCGTCGTCCAGACGGTGGACGGGTTGCCGTCGATGGCCTTCGGCGCCTCCGCGTCGTTCTCGCCGTTCTGCCCGGGCGGTGGGTCGAAGGCCAGCACGTTCGGGGTCGGCAGCGGCTTACCGGTACTGGCCGGGGCGGTCGCGGACGGGGCCGCGGACGGGGCGGCCGGAGCCTTCTTGCCGGTACCGCGGGCCAGCACGACCGAGGTCACCGCCACCGCGACCACCGCGATGGTGGCGATGAGCCCGGCCACGAGCAGCAGTCTGCGGCGCGGCCGCGGGCCACCCGATCGCCGGGCACCCCGCTCGTCCGGGTGGTCGCTGAGGAAGCCGGGCGCCCCGGGGGCGGGAGCGGAACGGCCGCGGCGGGGGCGATCCGTCGGGAAGCGGCCGTCGTCCTGGCGGCCCCGGTCGTCCCGGTAACCGCCGCGATAGCCGCCGCCGGTGCCGGTGCCGCCAGGCGGGTACGCCGTGCTCCCCGGCGGGCCGTAGGAGCCTGCCGGGTCGTAGGGGTCCGCGTCGAACCCGTCCACGGTGTAACCGGTGGTCGAGGGTCCCGCGGTCATGGTCCGGGTCAGCGACGGCTCGTCGTCGAACCGGACCCGGCCGAGATCCAGGGTGCCGTCCGCGGGGGCGAGATCCTCGAGCGCCTCGGCGAACTCGGCCGCGGACGTGATCGTCGGCCGGCGGGCGCGGTCGTCCCCGAGCGCGGCCAGGGTGAGCGCGTCGAGGTCCGGTGGGACGTCCGCGCGGACCTGTCGTGGCGAGTATACCCGGCCGTCGTCGGTCCTGGCCGCCGGGGGGAGCACGGTGTCGCCGCAGGCCAACGGCCAGTGCCCGGTCAGCGCGGCGTAGAGCAGGCCGCCCATGGCCCGGACATCCTCGGCGTCACGGCCGGGGCCGTCGGCGCCGGCCCAGGGCTCGGCCTGACTGTGCGCGCCCTTCTCCAGCGCCGCCACGACCGAGCCGGTACCGAGATCGACGACCTTGACCATGCCGTGGCCGGAGACAATGACGTCGCTGGCGCGTAGGTCACCGTGGTGGATGCCGCGTTCGTGGGCGGCGGCGAGCACCCGGGCGACGGCGAGCATGACGGTCGCGGCCTGGTCCGGGCGCAGGGGCCGCTGCGCGGACAGCGCCTGCAGGGAGCGGCCCTCCACCCATTCGCTCACCACGTAGGAGACACGGCCGACATCGGTGGTGGTCGACGTGGCGTCGTACGTCGATGCCGCGCCAGGGTGCACCAGCCGACCGGAACCGATGGCAGCCGACAGCAGCATTTCGGCGGCACGGTCGAGGGCCGCGAAGTCGCGCGCGCCGGTGCCGGCGTGTTGCACCACGCGGACGGCGACGGGCCGGGCGAGGATGCGGTCGTCACCGCGCCACAGGGTGACCGGCCCACGCGCGTGCATGACCGACAGAAGCTGATATCTGCCGTCCAGCACGGTGCTGACCGGCAGGGTAGGGGGCCCGGGGGGATCCATCGGGCCGGTGGCGTCGGGGGACGCCGGTGCCGCCACGGTGCCGACCTTCCAGGTCGCGCTGCTCGTCACGTCATTATCGACGTCGACCTGCGGCGGTCGGTTGTGCCCGTCGACCACAGTGCCTCCGTCATCACCGACGCGTCCGGCTGTCGTAGCCGGATGCAGCCTGTTCAGTGTACGAGCCCGCGAGGGAGCGTCCGGGCACAGTGTCGGTTGTGGCCGGGATCAGTGTGTCGATCGTGAGCCAAATCGGCCTCGGACGGTTGTGGCGAGCGCGGCCATTTCGGGCAGCCGCATCCGGACGATGGCCACCAGGTAGACGGGCAGCCCCACCGCGCAGGCGAGGACGACGCTCACGCCCGAACCGAGCCAGCCCTGGCCGAGAGCCTCCCGCACCAGGGCGCAGACCCCCGCGGCCACGACCGCGCCCAGCCCGCCGGCGATGGTCACCTGGGTGAGCATGCGGGCGATCCGGCCGGCGTCGATACCGCCCAGGCGGCCCCGCAGCAGGACCGAGGAGACCACGACCCCGACCAGGTAGGACACGGCGAAGGCCAGCGCCAGCGCCACCGACCGCAGCCGGTCGGGCAGCAGCGCGCTCAGCGCGGCCGCGCCGGCGATGTTGGTGGCGACGATTCCCATGTTGACCAGCGCGGGGGTCCGGCTGTCCTGCTGGGCGTAGAACACCCGCAACTGCACCTGGAACAGCGAGAACGGCACCAGGGCGACGGCGAACGCGGCCAGGGTGTCACCGATGCGCAGGGCCTCGGTGTAGCTGACCGCGCCGTGGTTGAACAGCGCGACCGCGATCGGGCGGCCCAGCGCCAGCAGCGCGAGCGCCGCCGGCACGATCACCACCGCCGCCAGCCGCGTCCCGGTGGACAGGTCCTGGCGGACCAGGTCGCGACGGTTGTCCGCGGCATGCGCGCTCATCCGCGGCAACAGCGCGGTGATCACCGACACCGCGACGATGGCGTAGGGGAGCTGGAAGATCTGGTATCCGTACGTGTACACGGTGTACGCCGTCGTGGAGCTGGCGAGACGCACGATGACCAGGTAGCCGACCTGGCTGATCGCCACGTAGAGCAGCGTCCAGCCGGCCAGCCGCATCGCCTGACGCAGCCCGGGATGGGTGAGGTCCAGCCGCGGCCGGTAGCGGAAGCCGACCGCCCGCAGCGACGGCAGCAGCGCGAACGTCATGACCACGACGCCGAGGGTGGTGCCGGCGGCCAGCACGGTGATCTGGGTGTCGCTGATCCCACCGACCGTGGGCGGGCGCGGCCCGGGCACGAAGATGAACGCCACGCAGGTCGCGATCACGATCAGGTTGTTGAGCACCGGCGTGAACATCGGCGCGGCGAACGACTGGCGGACGTTGAGGATCGCCCCGATCGTGGCGCCCAGCCCGTAGAAGACCACCTGCGGAAGGAACCACCGCAGGAACGTCACGGCGAGATCCTGCTCGGCGCCGCCGGCGGCCAGGTAGACGCCCACGATGGCCGGGGCGGCCATCGTCGCGACCACCACGATGACACCGAGCCCCAACACCACCAGGGTGAGCAGCGAGGACGCGAACGCCTCGCCCTCGTCCTCGTCCTCCCTGACCGCCCGGACCAGCACCGGCACGATCACGCTGGACAGCACCCCGCCGAGCAGCAGGTCGTAGAGGATGTTCGGGGTGGTGTTGGCGACGTTGTAGGCGTCCCCGACCGCGCCGGTGCCGATCGCCGCGGCGATCGCCACCGTCCGCAGGAACCCCGACGCCCGGGAGGCGACCGTACCGATCGCCATGGTGCCACTGGCCCGGCCGAGGGTCATCGCCCTGCCCCCGGGAGCCTTCCCGGCCCGGCCACCCGCGGGCCGTCCCCGATCCGCCGGTGGCCGTGGCTCCGCCGGCCGCCCCCGCCTTTCTTCCGGCCAGTGGGGCGG
>NZ_CAAAFS010000359.1:0-5029 GCF_900634755.1 Protofrankia symbiont of Coriaria myrtifolia | reverse complement strand
CCGGGTCGAAGCCGGAGCGACGGCGGTGGCGGGCTGGCGGCTTGTGGCTCCCGCCGTTCCTGGTCCCGTCGCCAGCGCCGGCCGTCACCGTTGTCTTCCCCGGCCACCGGAGGCGTGACCGGCGCGCAGCAACCACGCCAGGCCGTCGTCCTCCGAGGGGACGTCGGTGCGCCGGCCGTCAGCGGAGGCGGCATTGGGCACGCCTTCGCGTTCATGGGGACCCGGACCGTCCGGAACAGCGGACACGGGCGGCCCGGACGGTCCGGACCCCCCGGACAGCCCGAACACTCCGGCTGCCCCGGGCAGCCTCTGCGGCCCGGCCGCCTCCGGTGGCTCGGCCAGGGTGGACCCACCGCCCGGCGGGGCCGGTTCGGCTCGCGCGGACGCTCCGGTGGATGTCCGGCCGCGCAACGTCCGCAACCGGCGGACCAGCCGGACCAGCACCGCGAACACCAGAACCGCCAGGGCCCCTCCCGTTATCGCCACCGCTATCACGCCGAAGACCGTGGACTTCACCAGGATCCGCACTGGCGGCGCGGCTGACAGCGGCTTGCCGGCCGGGGTGATGATGGTGACATCGACGGGGAACGTACCGGCACCTTCGGCATCGACCTCGATCTCCACCTGCACCTTCTGCAAAGGTGGCACCGTGAGTTTAACCTGGGTCGCCGATCGTAGCCGGGCTCGGTCGCTCGAGGACAGCGAGAGCACCACGTTGATGACGGCCTCGGTGTTGTTCTCGAGTGTGACCGGGACCGTCCCGTGTTTGCCGGTCAGTGACACACTGCGGGAGGCGACCACCCGGATGCCGTCCCGCAGCGCCCGCACCGCGCCGGCAACACCCGTACCCAGCTCGTCGGTGCCGTCCGTGCCGGCGGCGCCCGTTCGCCAGGCCACCGATTCGGACGACGTGAGCGTGTTCTCCATCGCGTCGATGCCCGCGGCGGCGCAGTTGCGCACGCCGGCGGCGCCCGAGTCCGGCGGGCACAGGACGGACCGCAGCGCGTGGATCTGGCTGCGCAGGTCCTCGGCGGCGATCACCCGGGAGATCGGCAGCTCGGCCGCGCGAGCCCAGGCGGGGTAGGTCAGCCGGCCACGCTCGTCGGCCGGGACGGCCTGCGCCGCGGAGCCGCTTCCCGCCGAGCCCGTTTCCGCGGAGGCAGCCTGTGCCGCCGGCGTCGACGGCAGCGCGACCGGTCGGGAGAACGGCGTGGACAGGCCGCCCACGACCGTCTGCGCCCAGCCGGCCGGCGGGTCCCAGTAACGCGGCAGCGCGATCGTCTGGGGGCGGGCCAGCCCCGGCCGCTCAGCGGTGATCATCGCTGTCTCGGCCAGGAGGTTCTGGAACGACTCCGCCTGGGTCGGCAGATCGGTCTCGCTGACGGGACCGGCGGGACCGGCCGCCAGCTCTCCGAGCTGCTGGTCGGCGGCCAGCACCCGTGCGACGCCGCCGGATGTCGGGATCCCGGTGGCGCTCGCGGGGGTGTAGGTCTTCTCCGGGTCCTTCGGTGGCAGCAGGCGGGAGTCCGCGATCACGGTCGTGATGCCCATGCGGCGCAGCAGGTCGAGGGTGGGGGCGTCGATGAGCCCGTCACCGGGGTAGGCGATCGTCGCGTCCGGGTCGCGGCCGATCACGTTCGCGACGACGGTCCGGCCGGTCAGCAGCGCCACCAGGATGCTGTGGAACTCCTGGGCGCGGGTCAGCGCCACCACGTCGACGTCGCCGTAGGGCAGGGCGAAGATCGTGCCGCCGGCGTCCGCGAACGCCTTCAGCTTTGCCAGGAAGGCCTCGGCGTCCCGGTCCGCCCGTCGGGGGCTGGGACCGGACGGCGTGGCCACCTCGTACGGACCGCTGGAGATGATCTGAAGCGTCTGGACGAGGAGCGGGTCGACCGCGAGGGCGACGGGTGGCGCCGGCCGGCCGTTGACCGGCGCGACAGCGCTCAGCAGCCGGTTCAGCCGGCCGCCGGGAGCCACCAGTTCGGTCAGGTCGTCGTCGGTGAGCCGGCCGTCGGCACGCAGCCGCGGCACCTCCGCCAGCGGCAGCACGACCGAGACCGGGGTGGGGGCGGTCACCGTGGCCGGAGCCCAGATCAGGAAGGAGTAGGTCGTCCCGACGACCTGGCGCTGGCCGTTGACGACGCCGGAGGCGGTGAAACGCAACGGGTAGATCCGCAGCGCGGTCGGCAGGCCCAGCCCCGTCAGCCGCGCGCCCACGGTGAACGTGGCCGGGAGCCCTCCTGGCACGAGCCTGCTCGCCACCGGTTCGGACAGCACCGTGGTCGGATAGTTCAGCCCGGCCGGGGCGGCCGGGTTCTCACGCAGGTCCGCCAGCTCCTTGCGGCTGGATACCGGGCGAGCCAGCTCGGCCCGTATCTCCACGCCGGAGATCTGCTCGGCGCCGGTGAGCTCCAGATGACCGGTTACGGTCAGCGGCAGCTGTGGCCCGGCGACGGTGGGCAGCCTGTCGAGCGCCACCCGGACCGGCCGGGCGGCACCGGTGGTCACGGCCGTGGCGGACCGGACCGCCGTGATGGACTGGTCGGTGGACTGGACCGTCCCGGCGGACTGGGCGGACCGGACCACCTCGGTGGGCCGCGGCCACGGTTGTGGAGCAGCGCGGCCCGTGGCGGTCGCCGGGCCCACGCGCCTGGCCGAGCTCGTGGGCCCGGCCAGATCCACAGGTCCAGCGGGGTCTGTGGACGAACCTGTGGATACATCTGTGGAACCTGTGGATGACGGGTCGGCCCGGGCGCGGGCCGTCGTCGTGCTCAGCAGCAAAAATGTCACTGACAGCATGATTACGGCGACCACAGCGGTGCGCCGCGCCGCCGAACGCGCCTGGCCGGCTGTCACACGCTGTCCGTGAGAATGGCCGGCACCCGGCGCAGAAGGCTGCGTTCGTCCGCATAGGCGAGCCGGCGCGGAACCTCGGCCAGCGGCACCCAGGCAACCTCGGTGACCTCGACATCGACGTCCGAGAGCTCCCCGGTCGTGCGGAGCAGGAGATAGTGGTGGACGGTCTTGTGCACGCGCGTCCGTCCGGCGACGAACCAGAAGTCGATCATCCCGAGCTGACCGAGTACCCGTCCGGTCACACCAGTCTCCTCCGCCACCTCCCGGACCGCCGTCTGTTCCGCTGTCTCCCCGTTCTCGACGTGGCCCTTCGGTAACGACCACAGCAGACGGCCATGTCGGTCACGACGTGCTATCAGTGCCGCATTGGCCATTTTCGAATGGTCGTCCAATACCAGCCCACCCGCCGAAGTCTCCTCCACCTGGCGCAACCGCCGCCGAGGGGATGCCGGGAACGGGGCCATGGGCTGATCGTACGAGCCTTGCGCGCCACTTCTCCCAGCATGCGCCCGTACCCCGCCCGCTGGCGGCGGCCCCGATACCGAACGGTGCACGCCGCGGCCCCGCCATGCCCGGACCGCTTATGACCCGGACGCTCGTACCCCTCGGCGCCCACCGCACCATGACCGCGCTGACCCCGCGTCGGGCGAGGCCGGCGCGGCCATGAGCGGGGTTCACACCCGGGTCGCCCGTACCCGGGAGCTCGGCTCGACAACCTCGGCCATCCGTACTCAGATGCTCAGCACAGGTGCTCAGTAACCGTGGGCGTTCGCGCCCTGGCCGCCTATACCCTGGGGCGGTGTCGGTGATCTGCTTGGACAATCCACGTGACTCCGCGGAGCGGGCGGTAAGCGCCCTGCTCAAGGTTCCGCCCGCGGCAGACGCTCTTGGACGGGTCTTCGCTGACGCCGGCTACAGCCTGTATCTGGTCGGCGGGTCCGTCCGGGACGCCCTGCTCGGCCGTTCCGGCCCGTCCGACGCCGACCTCGACTTCGCCACGGACGCCCGCCCCGAACAGATTCTGGACATCGCCCGCGCCTGGGCGGACGGGGTATGGGAGGCGGGAATCGCGTTCGGCACCGTCGGGCTGGTCCGCTCCGGGGTGCGTTTCGAGGTCACCACCTACCGGACCGAGGCGTACGACCGCACCTCACGCAACCCGACGGTTGCCTATGGTGACACCCTCGAGGGTGATCTCGTCCGCCGTGACTTCACCGTCAACGCCATGGCGGTGTCCGTGCCCGGCCACGAGTTCATCGACCTCTTCGGCGGCCTGGGCGATCTCGCCCGCAAGGTGCTGCGCACACCCGGCTCCCCGGAGGCGTCCTTCGACGACGACCCGCTGCGCATCCTGCGCGCCGCCCGCTTCGAAGCCCAGCTCGGCCTGGTCCCGGTGCCCGAACTGGTCGCGGCGATGCGTTCGCGGACACCCCGGCTGAAGATCGTCTCTGTTGAACGCATCCGGGACGAACTGCGCAAACTCATGGTCGCGGCCGACCCCGTCGCCGGGCTGACCCGACTGGTGGACGTCGGCGTCGCCGACATCGTCCTGCCCGAACTGCCCGCGCTGCGGATGGAGATCGACGAGCACCACCAGCACAAGGACGTCTACGCCCACACCCTGACCGTGCTGCGCCAGGCCATCGCCCTGGAGGACCCGCCGCCCAGCGGCGGCCCGGACGCCCTGAAGGACCCGCCGCCCAGCGGCGGCCCGGACGAGGTGCTGCGCTGGGCCGCCCTGCTGCACGACATCGGCAAACCGCGGACCCGCCGGCACGCCCCCGGCGGCGGTGTCTCCTTCCACCATCACGAGGTGGTCGGGCGCGACATGACCCGTAAGCGCCTGGCCGCGCTGCGCTTCCCCAAGGACGTCGCGGACGCGATCACCCTGCTGGTGTTCCTGCACCTGCGCTTCCACGGCTACGGGCGCGGGGAGTGGACGGACGCGGCGGTGCGCCGGTACGTCCACGACGCCGGGCCGCAGCTGTCCAGGCTGCACAAGCTCGTCCGCTCGGACTGCACGACGCGCAACCGGCGCAAGGCCGAGATGCTGGCCGCCACGTACGACGCGCTGGAGGAGCGGATCGCCCGGCTGGCCGAGCAGGAGGAGATCGCCGCGATCCGTCCGGAGCTGTCCGGAGACGACATCATGGCGCTGCTGGGCCTGACCCCC
>NZ_CAAAFS010000358.1:5878-7854 GCF_900634755.1 Protofrankia symbiont of Coriaria myrtifolia | reverse complement strand
CCGGCGCGGGCACTAGCGCGCGGGCGGGGCCTCGTTGCCGTTTCCCCCCGGATCCGACGGCGTCGGCGGCGCCGGATCGGTGGACAACTCTGTGGATGTTTCCGCGGGTGGTTCGCCCGGCGGCCCGACGGTCGTCGCCGGGCGCGCGCGTCCGCTGGCCGGTGCCTGCGCGCGTTCCGTCTCGATCAGCTCGGTCAGCCAGCGAACCTCGCGTTCGACGGACTCAAGGCCGTGGCGCTGCAGCTCGAGGGTGTAGGAGTCGAAACGCTCACGGGTCCTGGCCAGCGCGGAGCGGACCTTCTCGCGCCGTTCCTCCAGCCGGCCGCGGCGGCCTTCGAGGATGCGCAGCCGCACGTCCGCGTCGGTCTTGCCGAAGAACGCGAACCGGACGCCGAACATCTCGTCCTCCCAGGAGGACGGGCCGCCCTCGCCGAGCAGGGCGGCCAGGCGCTCCTTGCCCTCGGCGGTGAGGGTGTAGACGACGCGGCTGCGGCCGCCGAGACGGTTCGCGGCGCTGGAGTCGTCGGCCGTGACGTAGTGCTCGGCCTGCAGCTTGCGCAGGCAGGGGTACAGCGAGCCGTAGCTGAAGCGATGGAAGGTGCCCAGCACGGTGTTGAGGCGTTTGCGCAGCTCGTAGCCGTGCATGGGGCTCTCGGAGAGCAGCGCGAGGACGGCCAGCTCCAACATCCTCGCTCCTTTCCTCGGAAGTCATCGGAGGTCAGCCGTGACGCTGACGTGACCGGTGTGTCCAGGACGGCTCGCCGCCGCGATCCGTCGGTTCGATCTGTTCGTCTGTGCTGATCCGGCGATGGGACGTACTGATCCGGCGGTGAGCCGTGCCGTCACGGGGCCGTGCCACCGCAAGGCCGTGTCACCGCGAAGCTGTGTCTGTGCGTGAGCTGTGTCTGTGTGCGAGCTGTATCTGTATGAACTGTGTCCGTACGAACTGTGTCCGTACGAGTTGTGCGGGGCCGTACCCGCCTGGCGCCGTACCCGCCAGGTGTCGCACCCGGCTGGGAACCGCGGCGGCTGGGAACCGCGGCTGGCCAGGACATCTCTGACCAGGATCTTTCTAGTCGGGACGTCTCTGTAAGACATATCGTTTCGATACATCGAGCATGCCACTTCGGGATAACGAAGGCAACCGGAGGTGTCCGGTACAGAAAGGCGGGATGGCTGGATCGTTGCCACCGGCCCGGAGTCCGTCCTGTCGGTATTTGTATGGACAACCATTACGTGTCGTGTCCGGCGCCCGGAGTCCTTTCGGCGTCGCATGGGCTTGTGTCCGGAGCGTCTGCCAGCGCGACGCATCCGGCGTACCGTCTTATGCCATGCGTCCACGGTCGGTTGTCGACTACGCGCTCGCCCGGCGGGCGACACTCGCTGACCTGCATGCCGGCAGAGTGTCGACCACGGATGTGTGTGACGCGCACCCGTACCTGCTGCGGGCGGCCAGATATCACGGGGAGGCGAGCGGCAGACGCTGCCCGGTCTGCCGGGGCCGCGAGCCGTTGATCAACGTCACATATACCTATGGTGACGAGCTTGGCGTCAGTTCCGGCCGGGTACGGGCGACCAGGGACCTGCCGGCCCTCGCGCGGCAGTTCAGCGAGCTACGGGTCTACGTCGTGGAGGTCTGCACGTCCTGCTCCTGGAACCACCTGATCATGTCATTCGTGATCGGAACCGGTCGGCCCCGGGTCAAACGGACGGCCCGCCGCAGGACGGCCGAGGAGTAGTCGGGGCCCGGGCCCACCATCGCAGGGTTTCCCGCACGTTGGCGGGAACCCGGTGGACGGGCGGTTGCGGGGGGCGGCGTACCGTCTGACAACAGCCACCGACGACGCGGGGTTCACTCCCGCAGCCACGGACGGGACTGTCAGTGAGGCCAACATCTACGATCGGGACGTGTACCCGCGCGATGACGACGGCCGTACCCACGTTCGCCGCACTCCGGCCGACCGCACTCCGGCCGA
>NZ_CAAAFS010000358.1:0-5515 GCF_900634755.1 Protofrankia symbiont of Coriaria myrtifolia | reverse complement strand
CCGTGCGCCGGCCGAGGGTGATCATCCGGATGCCGGCCCTGTGAACGGCCATCTCGACAGCCGCCCGAACGGCGCGGCCCGGCCCGGCGGTGGCGTGTCCGGCCAGGCGGGCGCCACCCCCGGCAGCAACACATACGGCGAGAACACATACGGCGAGACGGACCGGACCGCGGTGCGGGACGAGCGACGCGGGCAGCCTGCCGACAGCAAGCCCGTCAACAACATGTACGACACGACCGACCGGGCCACCATGGAGCGCATCGGCGTCCGGGAACGCACCGCCGACTCCACCACCTACGTCCGCCGTCCCCGCCCGGACGACGTCCCCGCCGCGGCCCCGGCCAACGGCGTCCGCAAACGCGCGGGCGCGGGTCCGGCGGATCCCCCGGGCGCGTCGTCGACCCGCGTCGACGGTCGTCGCGGCCTCGCGGACGAGGCGGAGCAGCCGCCGGTCCGGCCTGGCCAGGGAAGACGAGGGCCGATGTTCTGGCGGAACCGTCCGCTGTGGCTGCGGCGGCTGGTCATGTTCGGGCTGCTGGCCGGCGTGCTGATGTTCGCCGCGCTGGTCGCCGTCCTCTACTCCCTGACGAAGGTGCCGCTGCCGGCGGCCGTCAACGCCGCCGAGCAGACGTCCATCATCACCTACGCGGACCGCACCACCGAGATCGCCAAGATCGGGACGGTCAACCGGACGGACGTCCCGCTCTCCGAGGTCTCGGTCGACGTCCAGCACGCCGTGCTCGCGGCGGAGAACAAGAACTTCTACAGCGAGCCCGGTATCTCCCCGCGGGGTATCGCCCGGGCGCTGTGGGTGAACGTCCGCGGTGGGGAGATCTCCCAGGGCGGATCGACGATCACTCAGCAGTACGCCAAGAACGCCTATCTGACGCAGGAGCGCACCTTCTCCCGCAAGATGAAGGAGATCGTCCTCGCGGTCAAGCTCGCCCAGAAGTACTCCAAGGACGAGATCCTGGAGTCCTACCTCAACACGATCTACTTCGGTCGTGGAGCGTACGGCATCGAGGCCGCGTCCAAGACGTACTTCGGCAAACCGGCCAAGAGCCTGACCGCGGAGGAGGGTGCGGTCATCGCCGGGCTGATCCGCTCCCCGAACGGGCTTGACCCGCGGGTGACCCCGGCCGCCGCCGAGCGCCGGTGGCACGAGGTGCTGGACACGATGGTCGAGAAGGGCTGGCTGGACGCGTCCCGCGCGACCTCGGACAAGAAGCCGCCGGTGACCCTGGAGCGGGACAGGTCCAACGGCATGGCGGTCTCCTCACCGCAGGCCGCCTACATCCGGGACCAGGTCAAGGACGAGCTGATCGCGGCCGGGATCAGCGAGCAGCAGATCAACCTGGAGGGCCTGCGCATCCAGACCAGCATCGACCAGGGCCGGCAGACCGCCGCCTACCTGGCCGTGACGAACGTGCTGGCCAAGCCCTACGCCGCCGTTCCCGACCTGAAGACCGGCCTGGTCGCGGTCGAGCCGGGTACCGGCCGGGTGCTGGCCTGGTACGGGGGCTCGATCTACGGCAAGGGCGACAACGGTCAGACCTCCTACGTCGACAACGTCTCCGGAGCACGGGTGCCGCCGGGGTCGACCTTCAAACCGATCACGCTGGCGGCCGCGCTGCAGAAGGGAATCAGCCTCAAGTCGGTCTACGAGGCTCCGGACGTGCTGGAGATTCCCGGCAAGGCCGCCGATGGCAGCGGGACGTACATGGTCCGCAACGACGAGGAGCACGGCAACTTCGGGTACCTGAACCTGATCGACGCGACCGCCGAGTCGGTCAACACCGTCTACGTCCCGCTGGGCATCGAGGCCGGCATCGGCAACGTCATCTCCACCGCGCGCGCACTGGGGGTGGGCAAGGACGTCCCGCTGACCGACGACGGCGGGGTGACCCTCGGCCGTGACGGCATCGCCGCCAAGGACATGGTCGCGGTCTACGGCACCTTCGCCAACAACGGCAAGGCCGTCGCCCCGCACCTGGTCGACCGGGTGATCGACGGCAAGGGCAAGGTCATCTACGAGGGGCCGACCAACGCGAAGAACGCCATCCCCGCGACCGTGGCGGCCGATGTGACGTACGCGCTGCAGTCGGTCCTGAAGAACGGCACGGGCAAGTCGGCGCAGCTTGCCGACGGCCGGCCGGCGGCCGGCAAGACCGGCACCACGGACAACTTCCGGACCGCGTGGTTCTGTGGTTACGTTCCGCAGGTCGCGGCCTGCGTGAACATGTTCCGCGGTGACGGCGGGGTGAGCAAGGCGACCGCGCTGACCGGCATCCCCGGGGCCGCCGGCGGTGTCTACGGCGGCGGCTACCCGGCGAAGATCTGGAAGGCATTCATGGACGGCGCCCTCACCGGCGTCGCGCCCCAGAGCTTCCCCCCGGCGAAGTACGGCGGCACCGTCACCAACGCGTCGCCGTCACCGACCCCGGAGCCGACCTTCTCACCGGAGCCCACGGTCTCGCCCGAGGTGACGGAGCCGGCGGACGAGCCCGACCGCGACCGGCACGGTCGCCCGACAGCGCTGCTCTCACCGTCGGCGGATTCGACCCTGTCCGCCAACGGGCAGGACGGACAGTCACCGACCCCGAACCCGCGGCGTTCAAGGAACAATGACGACGGGTTACCGCAGTTCGGCCAGGACACGACCGGGTGAGCCGGCAGGGCTGGAGCGGCCGGCCGAAACTCCCGCGGACTCCTCTGCCCAGACCGGCCGGATCTCCCTCCCATCGAACGGGAAGGCGTGTTGCACGGGTGGCGATGGCGTATGGCTAGGTTCTCCGGGATCTTCCGGATCGCCGCCGGCGTCCACCGAGCCGAGACGGTAGGACACCGGATGCCCCGGCAGGCTGCCGGGCGGTGTCGACAGGCCCGCGGATGACCGTGCGGCCGCTGGCGGCCGGGGCGGATGGCGAGCGCTCGTCGCAGGCGGCACCCGTCACCCCGGTCTGCCCGTCCCGGGAGGACCCGGTGGTCGCCGGTGCCAGCATGCTCGTCGGCGGCCCGCCAGGCGATCATGCGCGTATCGGCGCCAGCCGGAGCTGGTGGACGCCGCTGCGGGTGCTCATGGCGTTCACCGTCCTCGCGTGTGTCCTCGCGTACGCGCAGAAGCTGCCCTGCCGGGACACCCGCAACTGGTCGGACGAGTACCAGTACACGCGGATGTGCTACTCCGACGTGGTCGCCCTCTACGGCCAGGAAGGCCTGGCCACGGGCAAACGTCCCTTCCTCGACTATCCGACCGAGTATCCGCCGCTGATCGGCGCGGTCATGCAGTTCGCCTCGTCGGTCTCCGGCGTCGCCTCGCCGTCGCAGCCGGTGTACCGGGACGAGGACGGCAGGCAGGTGCTGGTCGGTTACACCATCGACCAGCGCACCGCCGTCTTCTACGACGTCACGGCCCTGCTGTTCCTGGTCATGACCTGTGTCGCGGTCTTCTGTACGGCGCTGACGGCGGGCCGGGCCCGGGTGTGGGACGCGGCTCTGTTCGCCCTCGCCCCCGCCCTGGTGTTGCATCTGCTGACCAACTGGGACATCGTCGCGGTCGCGTTCGCCGCCGCCGGGCTGCTGGCCTGGTCACGCCGTGCGCCGGTGGTCGCCGGTATCCTGTTCGGGCTTGGGGCGGCGACCAAGTTCTACCCGCTGCTGTTCCTGCTGCCGCTGGCCGTGCTGGCCCTGCGCGCGGGCCGGGGCTGGGCCTTCGTCCGGACCATGGTGGCGACGATCGTGACCGCCGCGGCCGTGTGGGTGCCGCTGTGGCTGATCGCCGGCTATTTCACCGAAGATCAACGCATCGGCGACAGCATCTGGACGACGTTCTGGGCCGGTGGTGACTGGCTCACCCTGCTCGACGGGCATGCCCCGGGCGGGGCCACGAACGCGATGCTGCGCTTCGTCGACCTGAACTCGCAGCGGGGCCCGGACTGGGACTCCCTGGCCTTCGCCACGACCTGGCTGGCCAGCTCCTTCTCACCGCGGGCGTTCGGCCCCGTGCATCTGATCGCCATCCTGCTGGCCGGCCTCCTGCTGGTGGCGGCGGGTTTCGCGGCCGCTGTGCGCTGGCCGGCGCGGCGGGTACCGATCGCGCTGGCCGGGCTGGCGGGCTGGCTGGTGGTGGTGGTCGCGGTCCCGAAGGTGCTCGGCAGCGTCCGGGACGACGGGATCCCCACCGATACCCTCAACATCGCCTCGATGCTTGCTCTCGGGACGCTGCTGGTGGGCATTGCGGCGCTCGGCTGGTTCGCGCCGCGGCGGCCGCGGCTGCCGGCGCTGCTGTTCCTCACCGTCGTCGCCTTCCTGGTGACCAACAAGGTCTTCTCCCCGCAGTACACGCTGTGGCTGATACCGCTGGTGGCGCTGGCCAGGCCGCGCTGGCCGGCATTCCTCGCCTGGCAGGCCAGCGAGGCGTATGTGCTGCTCACCCGGTTCCTGCACTTCGTCTACAACGACACCAACGGAGCGCACGGGATCGGCCGCGGCTGGTTCGTGGGCGCCGTCGTCATCCGTGATCTCGTGCTGTGCGTGCTGGCGGGGCTGGTCGTCCGCGAGATCCTGCGGCCGGAGCTGGACGTGGTCCGCGCGACCGGGGCGGACGACCCGGCCGGCGGCGTTCTCGACGGTGTCCCGGACCGTCGCGGCCGGCGCGCGGCGGGCGTTCCGGCGACGCCCGCCGCCGAGGCCACCGCGGATGCCGGCCGGAAGGCGCGTTGGGACACCTACCGGATGCCCCCCCACCGCTCGCTGGTCGGTGGTGATCAGCAGGGCGGATCGGCCACGGCGGGTGCCGGCCCGTGACACCGGCACTGGACGGTCCGCCGGCGGACCCCGCCGGACCGGGCCGTACCGGAGCGGAGCTGACCGGACCGGGGGAGATCCGGGCCCCGCATCCGGATCCGGGGCGTCCGAGTCCGAGTCCGGGGTTTCCGCGTCCGCAGCCGGGTAGCGCCGGCGTGGTGGACGCCGCTCGGTCGTGGTGGGGGCGGCTGCCGTCGGCCGTCCAGGCCACCCTGCCGGTGTGGGTCGCCAGCCGGATCGCGGTGATCGTGCTCTCGCTGGCCGCGTCCCGGGCGCTCTCCGGCCGCCCGCTCGCCGAGCTGCCAGGGCTGCGCACGTTGTGGGACCGCTGGGACGTCGGGCTGTTCACCAAGGTCGCGCGGTTCGGCTACGCGTCGCCGGAATACACCGACCGTACCGAGGTGGACTTCCCCGGATTCCCGCTCGCGATGCGCCTCGCGCACCTTTTCGTCCCGGACTGGACCTTCGCCGGGATGGCCGTCTCGTTCGTGGCGGGGGCCGCGGCCATGGCGGCCATCTGGCAGATGCAGATGGACGACCAGACGTGGGTGGACGACGCGACGGCGGACCGGACAGCACCGACGACCAGGCACCGGACAGCTGTCAGGGACCAAACGGATATCAGGGACCGGACAGCCGTGGCGGGCCGCGGCAGCCTGCCGGACACCCGGGACACCACGCCGGCCCTGGCAGGCGCACCGGGCGGGTG
>NZ_CAAAFS010000357.1:0-39926 GCF_900634755.1 Protofrankia symbiont of Coriaria myrtifolia | reverse complement strand
GTCTACTAGGGCGTGCCTGACAGATGTTCGATCACGCCCGGCACGTGGCTGGACGGCAGCCGGCCGTGGGCATGATCAGCGGTTTGTGCCGCCGGAGGCCGCGTTTCAGCGGTGACCGGGCGCGGATCCCGGGTGATCGGGCGGGTTCTTCGTGGGAACGGTGTGGCCGCGCGCAACGGCCCGGCGCAGGGTCACCCGGTCGAACTCGGTGCCGTGCTCGTCCACACCCCGGAGGGTCAGGGTGGAGTATCCGCCCGGCTGGCCCGGATCAGAGTCGGCGACCACGATCGCGTAGTTGTCGAACCGGGTCCGCGACCAGTTGATGGACTCGGTCAGCTTCGTCCCGTCCGACTGCCAGACGTAGCTGTTCGGCACGGCGTTGGAACCCGGAACGATCTTTCCGCGGTAGGACTCCGGCTCCCCGCCCTGGAACTGGTAGCGGGGCCGTCCACCGCTGCCGGCGACGATGTAGGTGGTGCCGTCCTTCGCCGGCTCGATGACCGAACCGTCGGGGGCCTGCCTGGTCGGGGTGTTCTCGCGGATCGGGTCGGTCCGCTCGTAGAGGTGGTTGTGGCCCTGCAGCACCAGGTCGACCTGGTATCTGTCGAACAGCCCTGCCCACGCGCCGCGGACCCCGCCGTCGCTGGCGTGCTGCGCGGTCGTCGAGTAGGCGCAGTGGTGGAAGAAACAGACGATGAAGTCGATGTCCGGGTCGGCGCGGTGGGCCTTCAGCGTCCGCTCCACCCACGAGGTCTGCGCCCCGCCGGAGTAGCCGGTGTTCGTCCTGATCTCGAAGCTGACGTCGTTCGCGTCCAGCGAGAGCACGGCCACGTTGCCGTGGACGAACGAGTACACGCTGGGGCAGCCCTTCGGCCCGCCGTCGGGCAGGTCCAGCCGGGCGTGGTGGCCGCCGTAGCCGTGCGGGGAGTACAGCGCCTCCATGTCGTGGTTGCCGGTGGCGAACATCCACGGGGTGCGGGCGGCGCTGGCCTCGATGCCGGCCAGGTAGACGTCCCAGACGGTCGGGTCGTAGTTGTCGAAACCGGCCGGCGGTGAGCCGGCGAGGTTCCGCCTGGGCGGCAGCCCCGCACCCGACGGATCCGCGTAGCAGATGTCTCCGGCGAGCAGATGGAACACCGGGTCCTGCCGGGCGATGGTCGCGGTGATGGCCGAGGCGTGCACGACGGTCGGGTCGTTGTCCGCCTGGTAGTAGTTGTCGTCGAACCGGCCCGGCGGGAGACCCGGCGGGGTGGTGTTCGACCCCTGGTCACCCATCATCGTGAACCGGAAGGAACCGCCCTCGCGCCCCTTCCGGTGGCCGGTGCGGATCGCCTGGACGGGGGTGGCGCTCCCGCCCGGGATTCGAAAACGGTAGTAGTACTCGTGTCCTGGTGCCAGGTTGTCGAACGCCGCGTGCACGTAGTACTGCTCGACCGTGTAGATCGAGCCGTCGACCTGCGGGACCTGGGACAGCAGCGGACGGATCTCCGCCTCGGCCGTGTGGCCGAGCCCGCGGCCCGGCCCGATGTCGACCAGCACCCTGCCTCGGCCGGGGTTACGCGACAGCTGCGCCGCGAGCCGCAGCTGTCGGGACGGGTCGGCGCCGAACGCGGCGTGCCGGCCGCCGACCAGCAGGGGGCTGTCGGTGGTCGCACCGGCGTAGGCGGCCCGGCCGAACGGCGTGCCGAGCAGGCTCGCCGCGCCGGCCCCGGCCAGCCCACCGAGCAGGATGCTCCGTCTGCTGACCGGCCGGCGGCGGAGAAAAGTCCGCAGCCATTCGTGCTGCTCGGCGATCGTCATGTCCTCGGCCATGTCGGCCGGAACCCCCGATCCCACCACTTCACCACGAGGACTCACAGGCATGGCGCCGAAATTAGCTCCGTTCCCGTCGGAGAGCGGAACCACAAGGTGACCGGAGGCAAAAATATCAGTAAATACCGTGGTCGCCTCGGGCCTCGCCATGTCGCGGCCGGCCAGAAAACGTGTGGAAGGAAATAACGTCAGCCGCGGTCGGTCCGCTGGCCGCGAACCGATCGGATCGTGTGGCCGGACGAGCCCCGCCGGCCATGGAAATGGAAGTGGAGGAACGACACCTTTTTGCCGTCCGTGAGCTGCGGGATCTGGCACGTATTGTGGATCCTTCGTCCCTGGAAGAACCCGATGGCCGTGGTGGGATCGGGGAAGGATGGCACGGGCAGGATATGGAGCTGTGAGGGGTGTCGGTGTCACAGGCCGCGGGTTCGCGCCGTTCGTCGCGTCCGTCGGCCTGGCCGCCGCCGTGGCCGTGGTCGCCGCGATCTGGCCGTCACCCGGCCGGCACGTGCACGGCCTGCTGGTGGTGATCTCGCTGACGCTCGTCGTGGGGGTGGCCAGTGCCGGTCTGCGGGTGGTCGCCGCCGCACGCGGGCGCGGGACCCGCGAGGTGACGCTCCCGGAGCCGGCGCCAGGCACCGAGTCCACCGGCGTGACCCGCGAGACGCGCGAGGTGACGGATGACGGCGGTGGATGACGGTGGTGAATGACGACAGCGGATGACGACGGGGAGTGGACGACGACGGGGAAGGGCAGCGGGTGGGTCCGGCCGATCGGCCTGTGGCCGGGTGGTATCGGGCCGGGCGGTATCGAGTAGTGTTTGCGACGTTGCCGCTGGTCGGTCCGTGCGGGTCCGCTCCGCGTCCGGCCGTGTGCGGCACTGTCCCTCCTGCCACGGAACCCTCCGTGGCCGCCCGAGTCCACAGGAGGTGGGTTCACCCTTGCCACGTCATTATGAACTGATGGTGATCCTCGAGCCGGATCTCGAGGAGCGCACGGTGGCGCCGTCTCTCGACCAGTACCTGACCGTCGTCCGCTCCGGCGGCGGCGTGGTGGAGAAGGTCGACGTCTGGGGTCGCCGCCGGCTTGCCTACGAGATCCGCAAGAGTTTCGAGGGCATCTACGCCATTATCGACCTGCACGCCGAGCCGGACGTCGTCGCCGAACTCGACCGTCAACTCGTCCTCAACGAATCGGTGATCCGTACCAAGGTGATCCGGCTGCCCGAGAAGAAGCCGCGGCGGCGGGCCGCGGCCTGAAGGGAGCGGCCCCATGGCCGGTGAGACAGTTATCACGGTGGTCGGGAACCTGACGAACGATCCCGAGCTTCGTTTCACGCCCAACGGCGCGGCCGTCGCCAGCTTCACCGTCGCCTCGACACCACGCACCCTCGACCGGGCCACCAACGAGTGGAAGGACGGGGACGCGCTGTTCCTGCGCTGCTCCATCTGGCGGCAGGCCGCCGAGCACGTCGCGGAGTCGTTGCAGAAGGGCGCTCGGGTCATCGTCCAGGGCCGGCTCAAGCAGCGGTCGTTCGAGACCCGTGAGGGCGAGAAGCGGACCGTGGTCGAGCTGGACGTCGACGAGATCGGCCCGTCGCTGCGGTACGCCACCGCCAAGGTCGTCAAGGCCGGTCGTGGCGGTGCCGCCGGCGGCGGTTACAACGGCGGCGGGCCTTCCGGTGGCTACGGTGGGCCGCCGGCGTCCGGGGGGCCGTCTGCGGGCGGTGGCTACGGCGGGCCGTCCGGTGGCGGCTCGGGATACGGCGGCGGGCCTGCCGACGACCCGTGGTCGGCGTCGCCCGGCGGCTACTCCGAGGAGCCCCCGTTCTGATCCAGCCGATCCCCGGCAGCGCCTGACCGGGGCCGGGCCCACCGGCGTCGGGCCGAAGCCGTGACGTCGGGTCGAAGCCATGACATAGGAGTGCACGATGGCCAAGGCGGCCGTGCGCAAGCCGAAGAAGAAGGTTTGCGTGTTCTGCAAGGACAAGACCGACTACATCGACTACAAGGACACCTCGCTGCTGCGGAAGTTCATCTCCGACCGCGGCAAGATCCGCGCTCGGCGGGTGACCGGCAACTGCAGCCAGCACCAGCGTGACATCGCGATCGCGGTGAAGAACAGCCGGGAGATGGCCCTGCTGCCCTACACCTCGACGGCCCGCTGAGGAGGATGACGTGAAGCTCATCCTCACCCAGGAGATACCCGGCCTCGGCAGCCCGGGCGACACGGTCCAGGTCGCTGCGGGGTACGGGCGCAACTACCTCATTCCCCGCCGGTACGCGATCGTGGCCACCCGGGGCGCCGAGAAGCAGATCGAACAGATCCGTCGGGCCCGGTCGGCCCGGGAGATACGCGATCTCGGGCAGGCGAAGGAGATCGCCGGCCAGCTCGCGACCCTGCCGATCCGACTGGTGACCCGGGCGGGCAAGGAGGGTCGGCTGTTCGGCTCGGTGACGGCGACGGACGTGGTGGCGGCCGTGTCCGCAGCCGGTGGCCCGGACCTGGACCGTCGGCGGGTCGAGCTGCCCTCGCCGATCAAGTCGCTCGGGTCCCACACCGTGTCGGTGCACCTGCACCCGGAGGTCGTGGCGACCGTCAAGCTGGAGGTCGTCTCCGCCTGACGACCAGCCGAACGCGGCCGGCCCACAACGGCCGCCCGCGGGACAGCACACTGATCGGGTGACCGCGATGTCAGTCACCCGGGCAGAGGCCGTGCGATGATTTTGTCGCGCGGCCGGCGCCCTGAGATCGAGTACAGGCAGAGGCCGTGCGATGATTTTGTCGCGCGGCCTTCGCCTTGGACGGGCATGCTCCTGCTGGGCCGGCCGATGCCGACATCGCGGTCACCTGTTGTGCTTTCTGGACAGCCAGCTGTCAGGCCGCCGACCGCTCGGAGACCGCGCGGGGGTCTCCGTACGATTCGTCGTCGAATTTCTTCCATCCACAGGGGATGGACGGCGATGACCCCCTTCCTGCGCTGATAGCAGCACAGCCGACGTCAGCGCCGGCTGGTTGTCCACAGCCCCGACGGGCTTGTCCCAGCGATTTCCCCAGCCTTTCCGGAGTTGTGCACAGAGTTGTCCACAGGGTCTGTGGACAACTTTTTGGATGCTGGGCGGGTGCGCCCATACAGTCGACGCCGCCCGGTGAAGTGTTCGAGGAGACGCCTCCCCAGGGATTGACGGGGTCGCCACTGTAACCGAACATATGTTCGAAGATGGTGTGGTGTGGGGAAAGGGGCAGGCATGACGGGGCTACAGGTATGACGAGGCCACAGCCGTGACGCTGACCGATGTCGACCGCACCCGGGCCGCTTCCAGCGGGCCGGTCGAGTTCGACCGCACGCCGCCGCATGATCTGGCTGCCGAGCAGAGCGCGCTGGGCGGCATGATGCTGTCGAAGGACGCGATCGCCGACGTCGTCGAGGTGCTCTCCGCGAGCGACTTCTACCGTCCTGCGCACAGCACGATCTACGGTGTCATCGGCGATCTCTACGGTCGTGGCGAGCCGGCTGACGTGATCAGCGTCGCCGCCGAACTCGCCCGGCGGGAGCTGCTCGAGCGCGTCGGCGGGCCGGGCTACCTGCACACCCTCATCTCCAGCGTCCCGACCGCGGCGAACGCCGGCTACTACGCCCGGATCGTCGCGGAGAAGGCTGTTCTGCGCCGTCTCGCCGAGGCGGGCACCCGCATCGTCCAGCTCGCCTACGGCCCCGCCCAGGACGTGGACGAGGTGGTCGATCGCGCGCAGGCCGCCGTCTACGAGGTCACCGAACGCCGCTCGAGTGAGGACTACGCGCCACTCGGCGACCTGCTCAACCCCGCGCTGGAGGAGATCGAGGCGATCGCGGGGCACGACGGCGCGCTGACCGGCGTCCCCACCGGCTTCAACGATCTCGACGAGCTGACCAACGGTCTCCACGGCGGCCAGCTGTGGATCATCGCGGCCAGGCCTGCCGTCGGCAAGAGCACGCTCGGGCTGGACCTTGCCCGGTCCGCGTCGATTCGCAACGGCATGGCGTCTGTGATCTTCTCGCTGGAGATGAGCCGAATGGAGATCACCATGCGGCTGCTGTCGGCGGAGGCGCGGGTGTCCCTGCAGAACATCCGCACCGGCCGGCTCACCGACGATGACTGGGCCCGGCTGGCCCGCCGGATGGGCGAGGTCGCCGACGCGCCCCTGTTCATCGACGACAGCCCGCACCTGACCATGATGGAGATCCGGGCGAAGGCCCGCCGCCTGAAGCAGCGCAACGGCCTACGGATGATCGTCCTCGACTACCTTCAGCTGATGTCCTCACCGAAGCGCACCGAGAGCCGCCAGCAGGAGGTCAGCGAGATATCGCGTTCGCTCAAACTGCTCGCCAAGGAGCTGGACATCCCGGTGGTGGCGATCTCCCAGCTCAACCGGGCGTCCGAGCAGCGCGCGGACAAACGCCCGCAGATCTCCGACCTGCGCGAGTCGGGCTCCCTCGAGCAGGACGCGGACGCCGTGATCCTGCTCTACCGGGAGGACGCCGTGGAGAAGGAATCGGCCCGCGCCGGCGAGGCCGACCTGATCGTCGCAAAGCACCGCAACGGCCCGACCGGCACCGTCACCGTGGCCTTCCAGGGCCACTACTCCCGCTTCGTCGACATGGCCGGCTGACCTGAACGGCAGGCTGACCCGAACAGCGCGACGCTCCACACCGCCGATCAGCTCAAGGTCTCCATGCGCCGCCCCAGCTTCCCGTATCGGCCCGAACCTCGCAGGTGATCGGCATCGAAACACGCAGGTGATCGGCATCGAAGGATGCAGGTGATCGGCGCTGAAGCATGCAGGTGATCGGCATTCAAGGCTGTGGGAAATCGGTATCCTGAGATCATGGATGGTGCCGGCTACGTCCCGCGGATGGTGGACTCCCTGCTCTCGGAGCTGGTGACGCAGCTACCGGCGTTGCTGATGGTGGGCCCCCGCGCGACCGGCAAGACAACCACCGCGCGCCGGCTGGCCCGCTCCACCGTCCGTCTCGACCGCCCAGTCGAGGCCGCCGCCTTCCGTGCCGATCCGGACACAGCGCTGCGTGCGCTGCCCGAGCCGGTCCTGCTCGACGAATGGCAGGAGGTCCCTGATGTCCTCGGCGCGGTGAAGAGAGCGGTCGACGACGACCCCCGGCCGGGCCGCTTCCTGCTGACCGGCAGCGTCATGGCTGACCTGGAGACCCGGACCTGGCCGGGTACCGGGCGTGTGGTCCGGCTGCCCCTCTACGGGCTCACGGTAAGGGAGGCCGACCGGCGCTCGCCCGGGACACTGTTCATCGATCGTCTGGCCACCGCCGAACTCGACGCGCTCACCGTGCCCGCGGACCCGCCAGATCTTCTTGGCTACATCGAGCTCGCCCTACGCGGCGGTTTTCCGGACACCGTCCTTCGCCTGAGCGGTCTGGCCAGGCGCGCCTGGCTGGCCGGCTACCTCGACCAGTTGGTCACCCGCGATGCCCAGCACGTCGAGTCCCGGCGCGACCCCGACCGGCTCCGCCGCTACGTCGAGGCCCTCGCGCTCACCACCGCCGCTGTCACGACCGACGAGACCATCGTGCGCGCCGCGAACCTGGACCGGCGGACCGTCGTCGCCTACGAGCGGCTCATGACCAATCTCTTCGTTCTCGACCAGATACCGGCATGGTCCACCCAGCGGCTACAGCGCCTGGTCAAGAGGCCCAAGCGCTACCTCGTGGACTCGTCGCTGCTCGGCGCCGCGCTGCGGGCCACACCACGCGCGGTCCTGCGCGACGGCCACCTGCTCGGACGTGTCATCGACACGTTCGTCGTCGCGCAGATCCGTCCCGAACTGGCCCTCAGCCCGCTGGAGCCCAGGCTCTATCACCTGCGCCAGGAGGACGGCCGTCGCGAGATCGACCTACTGATCGAACTCGGCGGCGACCAGGTCGTCGCACTGGAGATCAAGGCCACCGCGGCGCCGACCACGTCGGACGCCCGTCACCTCGTCTGGCTACGCGACCAGCTCGAAGAGCGCTTCGTCGCCGGAGCCGTCCTACATACCGGCCCCCGCGCGTTCCGCATCGACGACCGCGTCTTCGCCCTGCCGATCAGCACCCTCTGGGGCTGACAGCCACCTCACGAAGAGAACCGGTGCCCGCAGTGGCGCTGTCCGCATCCGCCGGTCGGCTTCCTCCAGTTCGTTGTCCGCGGCGGCGGCGATGCTGGCGGCGGTCGCGGACAGGCCAGCTTGACGGTGCCCCCGGTTTTTCAAGCGCCTTCTCGTGTTTCTGGCCCTCGTCGCCGTGGTTCCGGTCGAGGTGGGCTGTATACCGCCCAATGATCGACTCCGCGGGCTGTCCGAGCGCCTGACGGAATTCCTGGGAAACTCCCAGCCGACCGTTTGCTTGTTACTTCCGTTGGTGGGCCGCCTGGGGACTTCCTCGAGTCCTCCTCTGCCACTATAGTGATGATTCTGCTGTCGCTCGCCCGCGAGGCCCCGAGGGGAAGAATGACATGGAGAGATGAGACCGCGAGAAAGATCGATACCGAGCAAGTCGAGAAGGATAGGCAGGCGTGGGGGCGAGAGCAGGAGCGGCTTCGCCGGGAGGCGCTCCATCCGTTCGGGGTCGAGTGTTCGACCGAACTCATCGATTTGATACGGGGTGAGTTCGTTCCGACGATGTGCGGCGAAAGAGCATCCCCGTCGTCGATTCTCCTGAAGCCGCGCGGAAGCAGGCAGGGGAGGTGGTGGACTCCGCGGCCGACGAACCTAATCGGTTGGAAGCTGTTCGCACCAATTAAGAATGGTAACCTCAACCCGCTTCTCGCCGTTTGTGACGATGGTCAGATCGTTATTATCGATACAAGGCCCGTTGTCACATCGCGGGTCGCCATCGACCGCACCTTGTCAATAGACAATGCGGTCAGCGGTTACGAAATAGTAGAACTTTACCGAGGCTACACCTCATCGCATTCGACCGCCTACTCGATTGTCGATGTTCTGCGCGCAAATGCCGAGCTTCATGTCCGCAGGGTGTGGGGCATGCATTAAACCTCGGTGACTCCGACCCATATTTTCATCGGGTCGTTTTCATCGGACCGCGGCGAGCTTGTCAGGGTTGGCGACCACGTACACGCCGACGATCTTATGGTCGTCCGCTTCGACGAGGAGCGCGTGTACGGACTTCGAAGTCTCTATGACCATGGCGGGAGCGCCGTTGAGGTCGATGTGCACGACCTTGAATGTCCCTCTCCGCCGGTAGATGCGGGCGAAGAAGTACGCAACCCTGGCCCGCCCGGCGATCGGTCTGCGCGCGGCGCGGGCCCGGCCGCCGCCGTCGGTCCACGCGATGACGTCGGCGCGCAGCATGCTCTCCAGCCTTGGCAGGTCGCCGTCGCGGGCAGCGGCCACGAAGTCGCTGAGCAGACGCCGATGCTCGTCCCGGTTGGGGACGAACCTCGGCCGGCGCGTATCCAATGCCTGTGCGGCCCGCCGGTGCAGCTGCCGGCAGTCCTCCGACGTGCGATCGAGGATCGCGGCGATCTCGTCATACGGCAGCTCGAACGCCGTCCGCAGTACGTACACCGCGCGCTGCGGCGGCGTGAGCCGCTCCATGAGATGCAGCACGGCCAGCGACAGGTCGGAGGTGTCGATCACTCCGAATGGCGACGGATCAGTTGCCACCGGTTCCGGCAGCCACTCGCCGACGTAGCCCTCGCGAAGCGCGCGTCGCCTACGCAGGTGGTCGACAGCCAATCGCGCCACCACTGTGGTCAGGTACCGGCGCGGCTCGCTCACGCTCGCCCGGTCAACGCCGGACCAGCGCACATACGCCTCCTGCATGACATCTTCAGCGTCGTGCCAACTGCCCAACAGCCGGTAGGCCAGGCCGTGCAGCATCGGCCGATGGGCGACGAACTGGTCAGCGGCTTCCGCGGCGAACGGTGTCATCCCGCTGGTGGCCGCATTCCCGTCGACACGGCGATCCGATTCCACACGTTGATCGTCGCAATGGCGAGAATCAGGTTCGCGACATCCTCGTCCGACCAGTGCTTCACCGCGCTGTCCCACACCTCGTCGGGTACCCCCTGCTCGCCCAGGCGGGTCACGGCGTCGGTCAGCGCCAGCGCGGCACGTTCCCGATTGTTGAAGAACGGCGACTCACGCCAGGCCGCCACCGCGAACAGCCGGCGGCTGTCCTCTCCGGCCGCGAGGGCGTGGCGGCTGTGCATGTCAATGCAGTACGCGCAACTGTTGAGGACCGATGCCCGCAGCTTGACCAGTTCCAGGAGGGTTGGATCGACGGTCGACGTGACGTAGCGCTGCAACGCGGCAACCGCCTGGTATCCGGCCGGCGCCACCTTCGAAATCAAGATACGTTCACTCACACCTTCACGACGGAGCGGGTCGTGCCTGGCGTGACAATCCCAACTGTGATCAACGGCACATCATTTACTCGCATGACGATCCGACCCGGTCGAGGCGGGGCCATGAGTGCCGCCGACACGACCGGCTGTCTGCAGGTCCCTCAGCAGCCATGGTGGCGGATCGCCGCAGAACCGGCCGGACGAGCAAAGCCGGCATGCAGTGCCCGGTTGTATCCCGGTTGGTAAGTGTTCGGTGAACCTGTCGATCACCGCGACCCTCACCCGGCCCACCGGCAAGAACACCGCCGCGTTTCCCGCCACCCTCGCGATGGCCCTCGTCCGCGCGGGCACGTTCCTGACCTGGCGTCGCATCCCGACCATGCTCGATCTTCCCGCGCGGGCGGCCTCGACCGCCCGCGCGGTCTGGGCCCGCATCGACTATGTCGGTCAGACCACGAACACGCTGCTCGCGCTCGACCAGCTTCTCGACACCCTGCTCACCACGCCCCCACCCATCGATTACGGGCGCCGTCGCCGGATCTTCCGCGACATCGACCTCCTGGACGAGCAACGGCTCGACTCCGCCTGCAGGCACGCGGCCATCCGGCCGAATACCGCGCGGCGCAGGCACGCGACCATGCGCATCTGGGAAGTGCTCACCGGCGGCGACATCCGTCTCCACCCCGCATACCTCGCCCCACACGACCACCGACAACGCGCCGCCTACACCGGATTCGTCGCAGGTGCAGGCTCTGCACTTGCCGATCACCTTCACCGCGAAATCGAAGGCTGCGGGAAACCAGTATCCTGAGATCAAGCTCAGGCTCTATCACCTGCGCCAGGATGACGGCCGCCGCGAGATCGACCTGCTGATCAGCACCCTCTGGGGCTGACAGCCGCGTCACGGAGAGAGCCGATGCTCGTAGTGGCGCTATCCGCATCCGCCGGTTGGCTTCCTCCAGTTCGTTGTCCGCGGCTGCGATGCCAGCGGCGGTCGCGGACAGGCCGGCTTGCCGGTGTGGTCCCGGTGTTTCAAGCGCCTTCTCGTGTTTCTGGCCCTCGTCGCCGTGGTTCCGGTCGAGGTGGGCTGTCTTCTCCGACAGCGACGATCCGCAGAGATCATTTACAGAGACAGCACATTGACAGGAACGCCACCGTACCGGTCGGAATCGACGGTAAGGACCGGTAAACCAGTCGCGAGGGCGAGCATCGCGGCGTGGCTGGCGGGCCAGTCCAGGTGAGGGTTGTGCGAACGGAGAGTGCCGAGGTAGCCGGTACGGGTCAGCCCGCAAATATCGATTGCGCCAGCCGGAGCGACCGCGATGATGTCGGCGAGGTGCCCGGCGATGGCGGGACGGGCGGCGGTGGCCTCGGCCAAGCACAGCGCTGGCACGTCCAGGGCCGGACCACCGTCGATCGCACCGCGCAGCAGTCGGGACAACTCCCTGCGATGATGTTCGCTGCCGGTACCGGCCAGGCCCGCGCTCAGCGCGAGGTCGTCGAGGACGTAGCCGCTCACGCGGCAGCGCTTGCTCGGTGCGCGGCAAGCGCATCGACAGCCGCTTGGCCGAGCACGGCTACCGGGTCACGGTCGTCGATCCCGGTGCGCAGACGCCCGGCGACGCTGTTCAGTTCCGCGACGATGCCGGGGGACGCCGGGTAGAGGCCGGTGGTGTCACGTATCCATGCAAGTGCCGCAGCATGAGCGTGCAGTACCGCGACGGACCTGTCGGCAGCCTGGTCGGGCTGGCCCAACAGGTCATCGACCAGTGCATGTGCGCGGGTCCGGTCGTCGGCCGTGCTCATAGGCGTAGATCTTACCCTCTGGGCCTGACAACGGACTCTCCCGGAACGGGTTCGCCAGCACCGCCTGGGGCCGTGCTCGCGCCGAGCGGTCAGCGCTGTTCGGAGAGGATCTGTTCGATGTAGGCGCGGCGGTGGCGGTCGAGGATCGGGTCGATGTCGGTGGTCGCCTTGCTCTCGAACTCGGCGAAGATCCGAAGCAGGATCTGGACGGTCTCGGGGT
The DNA here is from genome assembly GCF_900634755.1 of Protofrankia symbiont of Coriaria myrtifolia. NCBI lineage: Bacteria > Bacillati > Actinomycetota > Actinomycetes > Frankiales > Frankiaceae > Protofrankia > Protofrankia symbiont of Coriaria myrtifolia. The sequence continues at coordinate 27,737 of NZ_CAAAFS010000357.1, read as the reverse complement.
TCTTGTGCGACACCACGGACAGTATTGTTTCGGTCAGCGCGCGGTTCTCGTCCAGTATTTCTATGCTGCTGGACGGCGGCACCACGAGCTCGGTCCCGTTGGGGACCAGGGCGATGGTGATGTTCGGCCGGCTGGTCGCCAGCTCCCGGATGCGGTCGATCTGGGCGATCATGGCCGCGGGTGCCGCCACCGGATAGGCGAGCACCGACTCCAGCAGCACGAAGTAGAAGGTCCGCCGTTCGTCGTACAGAATTCGCTGCCGTTCCATCCGCAGGGCCACCGCCCGGGCGCCGTCGGCGAGGTAGTCGATGTCGAACAGCTCGCAGAAACGCAGGATGATCGCCTGTGCGTATTCGCTCGTCTGCAACAGGCCGGGTACGAGGGTCGGCTGAAAGAAGCGGACGACCTGGGCGGCGGACTCGTGCTCGAGGTACTGGGGCTGGAAGCGGCCGATGTAGGGGCTGGGGTCGATGACCGGGTCCGCGCCGGACACGAGGCGTTCGGCTGCCTGCCGGAACTGCGACACCACTGTCTCCGGCTCGTCGAGCGCACGCACGATCGCTTCGACGTCGTCAGGGCTGGGTGTGACCGTACCGGTCTCTATTCGGGATATTTTCGACTGACTCATTCCGGTTCGGCTGGCGAGCTCCTGGCCGCTGAGCTCCTGGCCGCTGAGCCGGTGCCGGTGCCGCAGGACCGCGAGTTCGGCTCCCAGCTGCGCTCCGGCCGTTCGGGCCGACGCGTCATCGTCCGGGAGGTTTCTCATGCCATACCCTTCCGAGTCGGTCCGGAGATCCGAGCGGCCCAGCTCCCTGGCTGGCCAGAATGACAGCGGCGCGGTGGCGGATGACGTTCATGTCGCCGCGCCGCGGGTTCGCCGTTACAGATTCCTTCAGGCCGTGTGGGTGGCTGGTCGGGGGGCCGGTCAGGCCTGTAGCGCCTGGGCGGCCTGACGCAGGAGCGCGACCGGGATGCGGACCATGGATTCGCCGTCCGGTACGTCGTGACCGGAGTCGACCACGTATCCCTGCACCAGGACGGTATCGGGGCCCTCCTGGTAGACGGTTGGACAACTTCCCGAATAGTCGCAGGAAGTAGCAATGACTATACCTGGCGTGTTGGTGCTCACGGTGGCTCCTGGTCGCGATGAACGGGCATGGTGGGACGACCCGGCGTCCAGCGGGCCAGGGTCGACGCGATCGTGGTTTTCGCGTCGTGGCTCCGGGAACGGAGTTCACAAGGCCCGCGGAGCCGGGCTCCCGGCTCCGCGGGGCGCGGAGGCCCAGCTCATCATCCTCCGGGCGCCGGCGGGTCGTCTATGCTCGTCGAGCCGTCGGCTATGCGGGTGAGCTGGCCGGTCGGAGTATCGACGGATGACTTGCCCCTTGTGGAGGCTGACCCGCATCTTAACCAGCTCACCGAGCCTGCCGCAGGACCGGGTTGGTCTGGGGCGGTTGTGCCGGAAGCGGCGAGCCGTCAAGATCGTCTATATGATCATCCGCCACAGGTGGACGGATTATGAATTATTTGATCTTCATGAATAGTTCTTGCATTACCACAGTTTGGTCTGCATAGTGTAGGCATCGCCCGCAGCGAGGCGGCCCCTCCTTCTCAAAGGATGTGGCGCTATGAGGCAGAGTCCGCAAACCGCGAGATCGATGCCCTGGCCTGATCAGGCGTCGGTTCGCGGGTTCGTCCGAGGGCCGCCGAGCGCTGGGCCACTCCTGTCGTGCGTATGGCGCGGGGACGCTCCGGCGCGTCCCGGTGGGCGGATTCACCTGATCGCAAGGGGTGGGCCGCTCTTCGTCATCTCTGGGCTCTCCGGGCCTTCGGACAGGCGAGGTGAACCATACTTGCGCGCCCCTTCGGTCAGGGTCCGCACGGACCGGGGCGACGGTTGGGCGATCCCGGGCCCCACGGCCGCGGAAGACGATTCCCGAAAGACATGGAAGAGACGCGGAAAGGCAGCGATGACCATCTATTCGGAAATAACGACCATGTCGGGCGACTCACCCGGCGCGGTCGGCGGGAGGGTGTTGGCGCACCCACCCGCCGAACCGGACCAGCTTGACCCGCACCCCGGTTGGCCCCGGTGGGAGAACGGACCGTTCTTGACAATAGTCCTTCTCCCGCGTCCGCTGTTCCAGACAGGTAACCGCTTGGTATCCAGCTCCCGGATCCACGTTGCGGCTCGGCACCGGCGGGAGGCACGATGACCGCCCAGGTGTTCGCCGCGGTAGCGGCGCTTGCGGAAGGCGACCAGACGATCACGTTGCCGTCCACGAACACGTTGATCATGCTCGGCGTGGTGCTCAGCGGGATCGCGCTCGTCAGCGGCCGGCTGCTGGTCGCGGCCGTCCTCGCGGTCGTGACGGTCGGCGTCGCGGGTCTCGCCTCCATCGCCGCCACGGTGTCCGGGCCGGACGATGTCACGCGGAGCGTGACAGCCAGCGTCGCCATGCTGGCCGGCCTGCGGCTGCGACGGGGCACCGCGGCGCTGATTCCGCCGGGTGAAAAGCACCGGCCCGGCTGGCGCCGGTTCCGCCGGCAACGACCGGATTCGGTGCCGGCTGGGCAACCTGCCCATCCTGCCGAGGAGAACTCCGGTCGCCCGCGGGAGAACTCCGGCCACCCCGAGGAGGAACAGCAGGTCGTGAGAAAGGATGCCTGAACACAGAAGCGGCTCTCCTGCCGCCCCGGGGCCGGGTAGCGCCGGCCCCGGGGCGGCAGGGCGCACGGGGGATGCCGCGGCTGGATCGTGCATGTCCGATTCGTGCCAGACTTGGGCCATGACCGCTGCCGAGGACGGCGCCCAGGGCTCGCCGGTGCTGGAAGTCGCCCGTTTCGACGTCGTGCCCGGCCAGGAGGAGGCGTTCGCCGACGCCTACCGTCGTGTCGTCACCGAGATCACCACCTGCCCCGGCTGCCGGTCGGCGCGGCTGGCCCGCGGGGTGGAGACGCCGTCCCGGTTCGTCCTGTTCGTCGAGTGGGAGAACCTGGACGCGCACCTGGTGACCTTCCGCGCCTCCGACCGGTTCACCCGTTGGCGTGCGACGCTGGGTCCCTTCTTCGCGCAGCCGCCGAGCGTGGAGCATGTAACCGAGCTGTCGTGAGCACCTTCGCCAGCTATTTCTTCTTCGCGCCGGTGTTCGCGGTCGTCTTCGGCTTTCTGGGCTGGATGGTCCCGGCGCTGCTCTTCCGCGGCGCGGTCGCGCGCCGCCGGGTCGGCGTCCAGACCCTCTTCCGGACGGGATATGCGATCATCGCCGTCGTCAGCCTGTTCCTGCTCGTGATCGGGACGCGGACGAGCCAGCGGGTCCAGCACCCCGACGGGACCGTCAAGTACGTGGCCGGCCCTCGTGACCACGATGTGGCCCCGCTGCTGGGCACGGCCGCGTCCTTTGTGGTCGTGTGGCTGGTCCAGCGCCAGTGGCGGCGGTGGCAGCTGCGCCGCGGCGGCGGCCCCGGTGGCCCCGCTGGCTTCGGCGGGCTGGGCGATCGGTGGCGGCCGCGCCGCGGTGGCTCGCGCGGCCTCGAATACGACGAGGGTTAGGCTTGAAGCGGACGGGTGGGGCCTGGCGGGCGGGTCCGGGCGGCTTTGATGCCTGTACGGGTATGAATGCCTGGTATGGGTGTGCCCGTGGCCCCGGCGTGACCCACGTCCACGCCGATCGATCGCCATGAGGACTGCCCGATGCCTGTTCTGCGTTCCCGCACCACCACTCACGGCCGCAACATGGCCGGTGCCCGCGCGCTGTGGCGCGCCACCGGCATGACCGACAACGACTTCGGCAAGCCGATCGTGGCGATCGCGAACAGCTTCACCGAGTTCGTGCCCGGTCATGTGCACCTGCGCGACCTCGGCCGGATCGTGTCGGACGCGGTCGCCGAGGCCGGCGGCGTGGGCCGGGAGTTCCACACGATCGCGGTCGACGACGGCATTGCCATGGGCCACGGCGGCATGCTCTACTCGCTGCCGTCCCGCGAGATCATCGCCGACAGCGTCGAGTACATGGTGAACGCGCACTGCGCGGACGCGCTCGTCTGCATCTCGAACTGCGACAAGATCACTCCTGGGATGCTGCTGGCGGCCCTGCGGCTGAACGTCCCGACCGTGTTCGTCTCCGGCGGGGCGATGGAGTCCGGCCGGGCGGTCGTCAGCGACGGTGTGGTCCGCTCGGGGCTGGACCTCATCTCCGCGATCGCCGCCTCCGTCGACACCGCGGTCGGGGACGCCGAGCTGGACGCGGTGGAACGCTCCGCCTGCCCCACCTGCGGGTCCTGCTCCGGGATGTTCACCGCGAACTCGATGAACTGCCTGACCGAGGCGCTCGGGCTCGCGCTGCCCGGCAACGGCTCCACGCTCGCCACCTCCGCGGCCCGCCGCGACCTGTTCGTCCGGGCCGGGCGCACGGTGGTGGATCTCGCGAAGCGCTGGTACGACAAGGACGACGACACGGTGCTGCCGCGCTCGATCGCGACCCGTTCGGCCTTCCTCAACGCCTTTGCCGTGGACGTGGCCATGGGCGGTTCGACCAACACCGTGCTGCACCTGCTGGCCGCCGCGGTCGAGGCCGGGGTGGCGGTCACCCTCGACGACATCGACGCGATCTCCCGGACGGTGCCGTGCCTGTGTAAGGTGGCGCCGAGCTCGGACTACCACATGGAGGACGTCCACCGCGCCGGTGGCATCCCGGCCATCCTCGGCGAGCTCGACCGGGCCGGCCTGCTGCGCCACGACGTCCACTCGGTGCACGCCGCGAGCCTGGCGGAGTTCCTCACCCACTGGGACGTCCGCCGGCCGGACCCGGCGCCGGAGGCGGTGGAGCTCTTCCAGGCAGCCCCGGGCGGCGTGCGCACGATCGAGCCGTTCTCGTCCACCGCCCGCTGGGAGTCGCTGGACACCGACGCCGCCACCGGCTGTATCCGTGACGTCGCGCACGCCTATTCCGCCGACGGCGGTCTGGCGGTGCTGCGCGGGTCCCTCGCGCCGGACGGTGCCGTGCTCAAGACCGCCGGGGTGGAGGCCGGCCGGCTGACCTTCCGCGGCCCCGCCCTGGTGCTGGAGAGCCAGGAGGAGGCGGTGGAGGCGATCCTGTCGAAGCGGGTCACCCCCGGTGACGTGCTGGTCATCCGCTACGAGGGCCCGCGCGGCGGCCCCGGCATGCAGGAGATGTTGTACCCGACGACCTTCCTCAAGGCCCGCGGGCTCGGCCCGCGGTGCGCGCTGGTCACCGACGGCCGGTTCTCCGGCGGCTCGGCGGGCCTGTCCATCGGCCACGTCTCGCCCGAGGCCGCGCACGGCGGCGCGATCGCGCTCGTCCGCGACGGTGACATCATCGAGATCGACATCCCGGCCCGCCGGCTGGACCTGCTGGTGGACGCCGAGGAACTCGCCGTGCGGCGGGCCGAGCTGACCGCCGCCGGCGGCTACCGGCCGAAGGAGCGCCAGCGCCCGGTGTCGGCGGCGTTGCGGGCCTATGCGGCGATGGCGACCTCGGCGTCCACCGGTGGCGCCCGCGACGTCTCCCTGGCCGGCGGCTGACCGGGCCCGTCACCTGATCAGCCGGCCCGGTTCGTCGGCCGGGTCCTGCCGGCCGGCCGGCCTTGTTCGGCCGGCCGGAGTCGTCAGGCAGGGACGGCGAGAGCGAGCCCGAAGTCGCCCGCGGAGTCGGTCCACCAGTGGACCATGGCCAGGCCCGCGGCGGCGAACTCGGCGGCCAGGCTGTCCCGGGTGAACTTGGCGCTGATCTCGGTGCGCATCTGCTCGTTCTCGGCGAAGGACACCGACAGGTCCAGCGCGCCGACGTGAACCCGCTGGTCGCGGACGGAGCGCAGGCGCATCTCGATCCAGGAGTTCTCCGCGTCCCATCGGGCCACGTGGGCGAACCCACGCGGGTCGAAGTCGGCGTCGAGTTCGTGATTGATGACCGACAGGACGTTGCGGTTGAATGCGGCCGTGACGCCGGCGCTGTCGTTGTAGGCGGCCACCAGCCGGTCTGGATCCTTGACCAGGTCGCAGCCCAGCAGCAGCATGTCGTCACCTTTCAGGTGGGCGCGCATGCTGGTGAGGAATGCGTGCCGGCCCGCGGGCGCGAGATTGCCGATCGTTCCGCCGAGAAACGCGACCAGGCGGCGGTTGGCGTCGGGCAGCAGGTGGAGGTGACGCTCGAAATCGCCGACGATCGCGTGCACCCGCACCGCCGGATATTCCTGCCGGATCGCGGCCGCGGCGTGGGAGAGCACGGACTCGTCCACATCGAACGGGACGAACCCGCGCAGGTGGCCGCTGCGCTGGAGGGCGTCGAGCAGCAGGCGGGTCTTGGCGGAGGTTCCGGAGCCGAGTTCGACGAGGGTGTCCGCTCGCGACATCACGGCGATCTCGTGGACGTGGCCGGCCAGAATCGCCCGTTCGGCCCGGGTGGGGTAGTACTCGGGCAACCGGGTGATGGCGTCGAAGAGCATGCTCCCGTTGGCGTCGTAGAACCACTTGGGTGGTAGTTCCTTCGGATTCGACGTGAGTCCGGCGCCTACGTCCCTGGTCAGTGCCGTGATCCGGTCGGACGCGGTGAGATGCCGATCGAAGACGATTTTCGGGTCGAGATCATCCCTGGTGGAACCGACGTTGGTGAGACCGGTGCTGGACGCTGTCATGAGCTGTAACCTCCGGGAGCGTTAATGCAACCGAGAGTAGCTGAATCTTAGGTCAAATTACTAACGATGACATTGCGCGTGTCAGCTACGAGCAATTGGTGATCATCAAGATCGATCCATCCGTCTCCGTCATCGCTGGGTTCGCTGGCCACCTCGACTCCGGCGCCGATCTCTGTGCCGACTTCCATATCGGCCCCGATACCGACTCCGGTGTTCTCGCCGCCGGACACGCGGTACGACAGGGTTTCACCCCAGGTTGTCGCCACTATTTGCGATCCGTCGGTTACCAAAAGATTGAGACGGGCCGCGCCGTCCCTGCCGCCCGCCGCGACGACGACCTCCGCGACGGCGTCGGCGAGGTGCGCGCCCGCGGCCAGCCGCTGCCACACCACGGCCGCCAGCAGCGCGGAGTCACAGCGAGAGTCGGGCACCGGCGCTCCCCGCGAGCCCCGCAGCAGGCCCAGCGGCACCGTGAGATCCACCCGTCCGTTGTGGCTGAGCAGGTGCCGTCCGTCGGTGTACGGCGCGGTCGCCGTCTCCTCGACGGGCATGCCGACGGTGGCGTTGCGGACCGCGGCCAGCACACAGCCCGAACTGATCACGCCGGCGAGGGACGCGAACGAGGCGTCGGCCCAGATCGGGACGGCGCGACGGTAGCGGGCCGGCTCCGTGCGGATCTCAGGGGCGTACCACCCGGCACCGAAGCCGTCGGCGTTGATCCGGCCGTGCAGCATCCGCCGCGGCTCCCACGCCTGGCGCAGCAGGCCGTGCGGCGGGTCATGCAGGAGCGAGGCCAGCGTCTGCGACGTCCCCAGCCACGCCGTGTGACGACACAACCGGAATCATCCTTCTTTCCTCGGTGGTCGGGCTCTGTTGCTCTTCCTCTTCGGCGACCGGGTTTGCCTCGGTGGCCAGCTCTGACGGCCAGCTCTGACGGCCAGGTCGGATGGTCAGGGCGCGCGGGAGGCGCGGCCACACCGCCCGCGGCCTGCCGGCTTCTGTGGTGGCATGGTCTGTCAGGCGTCGCGCGCGAGCCGGAAGCCGGCGAAGATCTGCCGGCGGATCGGGTGGTCCCAGTTACGGAAGGTAGCTCTGACGGTGCTGTGATGCGTCGCCCAGGAGCCACCGCGCAGCACCTTGAACCCGGCGTACTCGGCAACATCGGCCGCCCCGGCCACCCCGTTCGCCGCGGCGGCACCGACCGCCCCGGCGGGCGGCCCCTTGCCGGCGCCGGGCGCGGGTGGGAAGAACACCTCGCTGTACTCGCGGTAGGGGAACGACCGGAAACCCGGATAGCCCACGAAATCCCCAGCCGTCCACTCCCACACGTCACCGATCATCTGCTCGACGCCGTAAGCGCTCGCGCCGGCCGGATACGCCCCCAGCGGCGCGGGGCGGGTGGCCGCCTGCCCCAGGTTGGCCCGCTCCGGCGTCGGCTCGCTGTCCCCCCAGGGAAAACGTCGCGAACGCCCGGTGACGGGATCGTGCGCGCACGCCTTCTCCCACTCGGCCTCGGTGGGCAGCCGCCGGCCCGCCCAGCGCGCGTGCGCCTGCGCCTCGTACCAGCAGACATGCTGCACCGGCTCGTCCATCGGGACCGGCTCGTCCCGGCCGAAGCGCCGGCGTATCCAGGTGCCGCCCTCGCGGCGCCAGAACTGCGGGGCGGTCAGGCCGGCCCGGCACCGCCACGCCCAGCCGGCGGCCGACCACAGGCGTTCGTCGTGATAGCCGCCGTCCTCGATGAACGCCGCGTGCGCGGCGTTGGAGACCGGCAGCGTGCCGATGAAGAACGCCGGTACGTACACCCGGTAGGCGGGACGTTCGTTGTCGTACGCCCATGCCGTGCCGGCGGTGTCGCCGTCGGTACCCATCGTGAACTCGCCGGCCGGTATCAGGATCTCCGCCGCGGGCACCGGCCGGCCGGGTGGCGGCGCGGCGCGGTCGCCGATGATCGGGGCACCCGTACGGAGCTGGTGGGTGGCGAGCATCGTCTCGTCGTGCTGGTGCTCGTGCTGGACCACCAGCCCGTAGACGAACCCGCCGGTCAGCAGCGCCGCGCGCGAGCCCGGCGAGGGCGCGCCGACCATGTCGGCCATCCGCGGGGACGGCCCGCTGTCGCTGACCGCCCAGGTGGTCGACGACAGCAGCGTGTCCGGGTCGAGCCGCGCCAGGACGTCCAGGACGGCGCCGCGCACCTCGTCGAGGTAGGACCTCGCCTGCGCCGGGCCGAGCAGCGGCAGGGCCGGCCGGTCCGCCCGGGGGTGGCGGAACGCGTCGTAGATGTCGTCGATGCCCGGCCGCAGCGGCCGGCTGCCCGCGACCGCCCGCAGCAGCCACGACTCCTCGTAGTTGCCGATGTGGGCAAGGTCCCAGACCAGCGGTGACATCAGCGGTGAGTGCTGGCGCCGCAGGTCGTCGTCGTCGAGATCGGTGTAGGCGAGGCTGCGGGCCCGGCTGTCCGCGAGCGCCCGGACGATCTCGTCGACGGTCAGCCGGGTGATCAACTGGGTGGTCGGCCGGGTGGTCATCATGCCGTCGCCCATGGCCGGGCGGTCGCGCGCTCGTGGCCGGCGACGATACTGGCTCCGGCAGCGCTACCGGTGCCGCCGTTGGCGCTGGTACCGGCTCCGTCAGCGGCAGCGTTCCCGCTGACGGCAGTGCTCCCGCTGACGGCAGCGGTGCCGATCCCAGCGTTGATCTCGTCCCGGAGCAGGCCCAGCGGCCCGTCGGCCGGCAGCCGGTCGATGAGATCATCGGCGGGGCAGCGGCCCGGCTCGACGTAGGTCTCGAGATAGGTGTCGACGGCGGCGAGCAGGGCATCGTCGACACCCAGGTGTCCCAGCGCGTCCCGGGCGGCGCCCGCGCACCGCCGCGCCGCCCGGTGCAGCATGTCGTCGCGTAGCCCCAGCGCGGCCGCGGTCAGCCAGCGGCCGGCCACGGGTTCGCACGCGTCGGCGGCCGTGTCCGCGGCGCGGGGGTCGTCGAGCAGGGCGGTGGTTACCGCGACCGCCACCGGCCAGTTGCCGGCCGGTGCCGCGTCGAGGTAGCGCAGCTCCAGCCAGCCGCGCGGACGTACCGGCGGGAACACCGTGGTCGCGTGGTAACGCAGGTCCGCGACTGTCGGCGGCCGTGCCACCGGGCCGGCACCGGCCACCCAGTCGGCGAACGTCGACCCGTCCCGGGCGAGCTGGAAGTCACCATCGGGCAGGCGCACCAGCATGACCCTGGCCGCCAGCAGGTAGTCCGCCCAGGCCGTCGCCGGATCCGGCTGGTGGGGGGCTGCCACCGGGGAGGTCCGGCTCGGGTCGATGTCCGCCCACAGCGACTGCCGGGTGGAACGCCACCCGGTCGCCGTCCCGGCCAGCACCGGGGACGCGGCGAACATGGCCACCAGCACCGGGCCGAGGGCATGCGCCAGCTCGAAGCGCCGGGCCCACCGCGCCGTGGCGCCCGCGTCCAGGTTGACCTGGACGGACGCGGTCGAGCACATCATCGCCTCACCCGCCCGGCCACCGTCCGTCCGCCGGAAGTACTGCTGCATGGCCACGTAGCGGGGGGCGTGCAGCTGGCGGCGCGGCGGCCGCAGCGGATCGGTGCCCATCGCGGCCAGGGCGAGCCCGGCGTCGGCGAGCATGGCGCGCACCGCGGTGAGATCGGTGGCGGTCCGCGCCAGCGCGTCCGGCAGCGGCAGAGGCGGGGCGGACAGCTCGAGCTGGCCGCCGGGTTCGAAGGTGAGCCGGGTCCCCCCGGGCAGGAACAGTTCGTCCACCGGTTCCGGGGAGGTCTGCGGGGAGGTCTCCCCGTCCCGTGACGGCCGCGGTGGCGGGCTACCGGTGAGCGCCGTCAGCGTGCGGCCGGGGGGCACCGGGCGTGCCGGGGAGGCGATGTCGACGACGAACCATTCGGTCTCGATGCCGACGTTCCCGGCGGGCTGATCGGTCAGGCAGGTCAGGTGCGCGTAACGGTGGACGTCCTCCGGTGAACGGATCTTGTCGTCGGCGCGGAGCCCACCGTCGGACCGGATCCTGTCGTCGGTGCGGATCCTGTTGTTGGTACAACAGGGGCCGGTGCAACAGGGGCCGGTGCAACAGGGGCCGGTGCAACAGGGATCGGTACAACAGGCATCGGGATCGGATGCTGGCATGCCTGCCGGTGTCCGTTTCATGAACCCTCCAGGTCCGGACCGGCCAGGGTCGCTGGCCGTGGGTCGCGGTACGGGCCGATGGCGGTCGGCGCGGGTCAGGTGGTCCCGGTCCGCCACGTTGTGGGCTTTCCGGCCCTTTGACCAGACCTTTACAGCAGGGTGTTGCCCGGTAGTTACCGATGTGCGAACGACGTGGCGCACATCGAAGGGCCGTTGTCGGATTGTGCCCATCACCCGACCCCCTTCACACCGGAAAGTTCGGTCATCGTCCGGAGTCTGATGGGAGGTGTGTGCAGCGTCCAGACTGTGCGGTGCCCGGCCTGGGCGCCGCTGGGACAGGGTGCCTGGGCACTGTTGGGGCAGGGTGCCTGGGCGCCGTTGGGACAGAGTGTAAGTATGTGTCATGTTGGATGACTGTTGCGATTTTTATGGAATGGTGGCCGTCGCATAGTTGGTTTGCTGTGGCGTTCGGTGACCGCATCGCGGCACACTCGGTGATGGCCAGTGTGCGACGCGCATGGGGCAGGTGGAACCGCGTGCGGTCGCACGGAGCCGGACCGGGGACGGAGCGCATTCCGCGCCGGCCCACGCGTCAACGGCGGAGGTGACGGGGCCCGCGGCAGCGGGTCCCGCGCCATGCCAGCTCCCGCGTCACGCGGGCCAGGCCGGTGCGGCGGAGCGGTCGGAAACGGGGCGACCGGAAGGTGGTGACGACCGGGATGCCGGAAGGGCAGTGGCCTGGACGGTCGGCCATGGCGGAGTACCTGCGCCGCAGGGAGCTCTACGTAGCCGAACGTAAGGACCGCCTGGCACGAGCGGTCGTCACCGCGGCAGTGGTCGCCGCGCTGACCGTGGCCGCCGTCAGCGTGTTCGGTGCCGTGGTGGGCCTGTCCGCGCTGGTCGTGCTGCAGATGGTCCTCGGGGCCGTCCTGGTCGTCCTCGCCGTCGCCGCGGCGCGCTTCCTGCGTTCCCCGTCGGAGATCGAGTCATGGCGACACGACGCCGAGGCCGAGCGCCGCACGGCCCGCGCCCTCGACCGCCTCGTCCGGGCCGGCTACACGGTTCTACACGACCGCGCGCTCGCGGACTCCGCCGGCAACGTCGACCATCTGGTGATCGGCCCGTCCGGGGTGTGGGTCGTCGAGACGGACGCCCACCGTGGGCCGCTGCGCCAGAACCGGGCCGGGCTGTGGGCTGGCAAGATGCCGTTGCGCGCCATGCTCGGCCTGGTCGCCTGGATGGGCGAGGAGGTCACCAGCCACCTGGTGGCCGATCTTCCGGAGGGCTGGCAGCTGCAGGCCCAGCCGGTGGTCGCGTTCTCCCGCGCCGAGCTGCCACACGGGCTCGCCCTGCTCGACGGTGTGGTGCTGCTGCCAGCGGCCGGGGTCGCCGACTACATCCTTACGGCTGGTGTCGTGTTGAAACCTCTGGACGTCGCCATTCTGGTGGACGTCGCCGAACGGGCCCTCCCGCCGTATCCGGTGGACGGGCCGGCGCCGACCTGGCCCGCGATGTCCAGGCTGCGGGGGATACTGGGCCGCTGACGGCTGGTCCTTTGGTCCTCCTTCGGTTTTCCGGTGGTCCTCCGGCCGGCCCTTCGGCATCGCGGGCCCCGCCGATGTCGGGCACAGTGAGTGGATGGACGGGGTACCGGCTGCCAGCCGGGGGCTGCCCGCCGGGCGGGCCGGCGATCGTTCCTGGTCCGCGCCGCCGGCGCGCCAGGCATGCCGGGGCGCTCGCCGCGAGGGTTTTGTCCCGAAGTGTCGGCTCGCCGGTAAACGGGCGGTGTCCTGATATGGTCGGCGATCAGACAGGCCCTGCGCCGGCCGGTCGTGGGCGGCTTCGCCGCCGTACCGGTCCAGCGGGACGGGCACGCAACACTCCGCGCGGGCATATGTCGCCGGTCGGCCGGCATATGATCAGGGGGCTCTGTTCGGGCCGGGCCGGACTACCGGTGGCCGCCTTCCCGGGCCGGCGGGTATACCGGGCCAGCTTGTTGCGTCCGGGACGGAATACCGTGTGCCAACTCCGGCCGCCGTGGTGTTCGCCGGCCGTTGTACGTCCCGGGCCGGCGAAGGCGCGTCGAATCAGTCCGGCGGCAGTTGGCCGGGCCGGTGCCGACGGAATTGGTGTCCGGTATTACCCGCATTCCGCTCCGGGGATAACGGAAAACTCGGTATAGGCGAATCTCGCAGGCTTGTCGTAAGCTGCTCCCAGGCCAGTCACCCGGTACTGTTCGGACCACCGGCGAAGGGTGTTGAAATGGGTAAGAGAATACTTGTCCTGGACGCCGACGGAGAGCTTCTCGGCAAGTTCGCGGACACCTACACAGCACACCTGTGGAGCCATTTCAGGATTCTCGCGCCAGGTTTCGACGGGCACGTCGAGGTGTTCGACCCGCATACCCGTACCTCCCTTGTGGTGGGCGCCGACGAATGCCGGAGCATCATCTGGGGAAGGGTCCAGAACACCGCGGTGGCCTGCGAGGAACGGGCTGAGCCGGACGAGCCGTCGCTGCCGGAGCTGTCGGTGCGACAGCTGTCACGCCGATCCATGACGCACGCCTGGCTCACCGCCGGGACCTGACCGCCAGAACCTGACCGCCGCGGTATCCGGATCCGGCTCGACCGGTGGACGGGCAGCCCGGACGGCCCGGACGGCCCGGACGATGTTCCTGAACGACGACTTTTCTGAACGACGACGCTCCCGAACGACGACGCTCCCGAACGACGACGTTCCCGAGCACTGTGCAGAGCCATGTTCCCAACTCCCCGGCCGCCGGCTGACGGTGTCCTGGCCGCCGGGTGAACCGACACCGATGGTGCCCGTTCCCCCTGAATGCCTCAGGGCGGAGGGCTCCGCAGGCGCGACGGCGAAACAAGCGCGCTGCCGGGAGCCCTGAAGGGCCTTCCGGTGTCGGGCCGAGACGGGAGCGGCGGCGTGGGTAGCGGTGGTACACGGCCACCGCCCATCCCTTGCCCGCGCCGCCGCTCCCGTCCTTCCTACCCAGCGGTCCGCCACCTCCCGCCGCGTGGGCCGGCGTGCGCTCCCCGGCCGGCCGTTTCCATTGTCCGGTTCCCGACGGCTGCCGCTCACGGTTCATGTTGTCCGTGATCAGGTCGTTCCACGTCGCCCGTCGCAGGCCAGGCCGTCCACCGTCGGCCGGGCACTCCGGTCAGATGCTCTGGCCGATCTGGTGACGTACCACGAGAGAGCCGGCGAGCAGGAAGAACAGCATCAGGACGAACGTGTTGGACGTGCCGCCGGTCGAACTGGACAGCACCATGTTCACCTCGGACCGCAGGACCGGCCCACAGGTCGCGATGATCGAACGGTTTCCGACCCGGTAGGTGGCGAACTGCACAGCCGTGGAGAACTCCCCGCTCGTGTCCGCGACCGTCCGGCCGATCGTCCGGCCGTCCTCGGAGACGATGACGACATCGGCGGCCGGAGTGCAGCCGGCACCGGTGGCGAACAGGGTGTCCCCGGCGGAGACGACAGGTTTGTCCAGCGCCAGCTGCCCGGGTAGTGGGCTGGGGAGCGCCGGTGCGGGCGAGGGCACAGAGGTGGGCTGCTGGACGGCCGTGGGCCCCGGCCTGACCGGCACGCACCGGTCGGACGCGTCCCGTATGGATCCGGACGGGCAGGGTGACGGTGGCTGCGGGCACTGCTGCCCGGCGGGCACCAACAGGCCGCCAGGGCAGGAGACCGATGGCCGTGGGCAGACGCCGTCGCGGTCCGGCAGCGCCCCGCCAGGACAGGTCTGCCCCGGCCGCGGCGGCGGACACGGTTGCCCGGCCGCCACCGTCACCCCGCCGGCGCAGGTCTCGCGCTGCGGTGGGCACTGCTGCCCGGCGGCGGCCGTGCTGCCGTCCCAGCAGGTTGTCGGTGGTGGCGGGCACTGCTGCCGGCTGCGGGCGGTGGAGCCGTCCGGGCAGGTCACGGAGATCGGCCGGCAGATCCCGTCCACGCCGCGTTGCTGGCCTGCCGGGCATGGTGGGTAGCGGCAGGTGCCGTTCGCGTCACGTTCCTGGCCGGCCGGGCACGGCGGATAGCCGCAGACGCCGTTCGCGTTTCGCTGTTGCCCGGCCGGGCACGGCGGATAGTCGCAGGTCCCGTTGTCGCCGCGTTGCTGGCCGGTGGGGCATGGTGGGTAGCCGCAGGTGTTGTCCTCACCGCGTTGCTGCCCTTCGGGGCACGGCGGGTAGGCGCAGACGCCGTCCGAACTGCGTTCCTGGCCTGCCGGGCATGGCGGGTAGTCGCAGATCCCCTTCGCGTTGCGTTGCTGCCCTTCGGGGCACGGCGGGTAGTCACAGACGCCGTCCGCGTTGCGCTGCTGGCCGGTGGGGCACGGCTGCGGGGCGCATTCCCGCCCGCCGGGCACCACGGAACCGTCCGGGCACAGGCAGCCGTCCGGGGTCCCCTCGGGGCAGGCGGTGGGGCTTGGCGCGGGCGCGCTACTACTTGGAGTAGCTACGGCAGCCAAAGCCATGTGGATCGATTTCGTGCCCGCGGCGGGGGCGGCGGCTGTCGTGGGCCCGGCCGTGGACGCCGCGCCGAGTATGCCGAGCAGAATCACCGAGGGCAGAACGGCCGTCAGAACGGTTCTGATGCTTGCCCGACGTAAAACCGCACAGGAAAAACGCACGACGCCCCCCGACCGCGAACGGAGCGGCGGCGTGTCGTGTACCGGACAGCATGTCCAGCCGCAGCCCTGCTCCCGCGATGACAGTAACATCGACGTCACAACAGAAAGCGGATTCTCGGGGGGCGTCGTGGCTGTTGTCGTGGAGCCGACGCGGCGAGCCGCGAGGCCGCTCACCGTTTTGGTGATCATTGTGCTGGCTGTCCTGGTCCTGTTACCCGGCCCCGCCACAGCCGCGGCCGGCGACGGGCCGAGCGGTCCCGCCAGCGGCATCGTCGCCGCGGGCAGCGGGGGGCTTCAGCTCGACGCAGTGGTCAACGAGGTCTCCGTCACCGGGCGGCGGATCGTGCTCGATCCGGAGCAGCCCACCCGCGTTCTTGTCACGGTTCGTAACAATCGGAACGAGCCGGCCCAGATACGGTCGATTCGCGTCAGCGGATCCGCGCTGGGCCTGACCTTCTTCGTCTTTGACACCGCCGTGCGGATGGACGTGCCGCCCGGCGCCTCGCTGGCCTGGAGCGTCGACATCGACATGGCGGAGCTGCGCGGACAGGCGACCGGGCTGCTACCCATGTCTGTCACTCTCCGCGACGCGAAGCGTGGCGTCCTCGCCTCGGCCGACGGTATCGCCGACATCCGCGGCACGCTGGTCTGCACATACGGCATGTTCGGGCTGGGCCTACTGGTCGTCACGGCCATGTTGTGGGCTGCCGCGTTGTTCGCGCTCGCGCGCCATCGTCTTCCCCGCAACCGGTGGCGGCGGGCCGTCCGGTTCGCGCCCGCCGGGTGTGGGGCCGGCTTCGTCGCGATCGTCAGCCTGTCGGCGCTGCGGGTGACGGCACCGTCGACGTCGTCCAACCTGACCTTCATCGCGGCCGCCGCGGGGATCGGTTTCCTGCTGGGCTACCTCACCCCCACGCCAGTCTCCCCCTCGGCTCCGGTGCCGGCACCCGTGCCGGCCCCCGCACCTGTGCCGGCCGGCACCCCGGCCACAGGCCCATCCGCGGTGACCACGGCCGCGGCCAGGAAGACGCCGTCCACAGACGATGTTCCCGTGGGCGATCCCCCGGGCGGCGGCGAGCGCCGGGCCCCGGGCCCGGCAGGCGCCGGGCTGCCGGCCGGTGGGGCCCGTCCAACGACAGCCCCGTCGCGGCCTGCCGTCGTCCGCCCGCAGCCGCCCGGTGCGGAGGCGGAGGAGCGTGGGTACGAAAGGCCGTCGCCGCAGCCTGTCGTCCGGCCGCAGCAACCCGCTGCAGATGCGAACAGGCACGGATACGAAAAGCCACGGCAGCCGCCCGCACGGTTCTTCGACGAGGAGACCGACCCCTCCATCACCCGTCGCACTGACTGGCGCCCGCGTCAGGACGATCCTTCGTGACAGTCAACTCGTCCGTATCCGGTCCAGCCGTGGCCCCACGGGCGCTGGTGGCCGCCCTGCCGCGGTACAGGCTGGGCGGCGAACTCGGCCGCGGCGGGTTCGGCGTCGTCTACGCGGCCCGGGATCCACGGCTCGACCGGGCGGTCGCCGTCAAACACCTGCCGAACCGGATCGCCGCCGACCCGCAGATGCGGCTGCGGTTCAACGAAGAAGGACGGGCCCTGGCCCGGCTGAGCCACCTGCACATCGTCACGGTGTACGAATACGCGGACGAAGAGGTGACCGTCGACGCCACGGGCCCGCCGGAACGGGTCTGCGCGCTGGTACTCGAACACCTCCCCGGCGGGACGCTCGCGGAGCGATTCCGCCGCGTCGGGCTGACCATGGAACAGTCCTGCGCGGCCGTGCTCGCCGTTCTCTCCGCGGCGCAGGCCGCCCACGACCAGGGGCTGCTGCACCGCGACATCAAACCCGGCAACGTGATGTTCGACAGCCGTGGCACGGTCAAGGTGACCGATTTCGGGCTGGCCCGGGTCATCGGCGGGGAGACCACCCTCGCCTCCCGGGACGGCCGGTTCGTGATCGCCGGCACGCCCGGGTACATGTCCCCGGAGCAGTCCCGCGGCGACTACCTGGACGTCCGCACCGACGTCTACTCGGCGACGGCGATGCTGTACTACCTGCTCGCCGGACGCCTGCCCTACCCGACCGAAGGCGGGTTCCACCGGTTCCGGGCACATCAGGACGCCGCTGAGCCGCCGTTGCCCGGCGACGAGGTGCCATCCGGGCTCGCCTGGCTTCTCATGCGCGGGCTGGCCCGGGATCCCGAGCGCAGGCCGGCGAGCGCCGAACAGTTCGCGGAGTCCGTCGCGGCCGCCGCGTCCGAGGCGTTCGGGCCCGGCTGGCTGGAGCGGTCAGAGCTGGCCGTACGGGACCTCTCCCCGGCGGTGCGCACGGCCCTGGAATCGTCGGTCCGGCGCGGCCCATCCGGCCGTGGCGAAGAGTCCGTGCTGGTGACCGACCTGGTGCCGGCGCTGTCCGGCACGCCCGTGGGCCGGCCGTCGCCGGGCATTGTCGACCTCGACCAGGCCTCCCTCGTCCCGCTGCCGGAGCTGTCGGCCACCGGCCAGCAACAGGGGCGGGCGCACCGCCGTCGCCCGCCGTCGGTGCCGGTGCCGCTGCGGCAACTGGCCGGGACCGCGCTGGCCGCGGTCGTGCTGATGGTGCTGGTCGCCGTGCTGTGGCCGTCCCCACAACCGGCCGTCCCCACCGGCCCCACCGCCGCCGAGGGCATCCAGGTGGCCGGGGCCACCCCGCCCGCTGTCGCGCGGGTCGACCTGGCCGAGCCGGTGGAGATCAGCGGCACGGCCGCGGCCTCGGGAACGGTGACGGTGCTCCTGCGGCTGTCCGTGGCGGGCATCCCGCTGGGCACCGCGACCGGCGACCCGGTGACAGTGAACGCGGGCGAGCCCTGGCGGACAGACGTCACCGCCCCGCCGCTGACCCGGTGGATCGCCGGCGGAGCCGTCCACGGGCAGGTACGGCTGGATCGGGCGGGCACGAGCAGCGTCCAGGAGGTGACGATCGAGCCGAGGCAGACACCGCCGGCCAGCGTCATGGGCGCCGGCGGTGTGCTGGCCGCCCTGTTCGCGCTCGCCTACCTGGAGTCGACCCGCCGGCTGCTGCGCGACGGCTCCCGTCAGGGATCCGCGGTGTTCGCCGCGGGGGCTCTCGGAGCCGTCCTCGGGTTCGGCGTGTGGCTGTCCGCGGCCACGTTGAGCCGACAGGTCCCGGTTGCCGCCGCCGGCATCTGCTGTGTCCTGCTCGGTGCGGCGGCCGCCACAGCCGCGGCAGCCGCAAGCCGTTCACGAGCCAGGGCGGGAGGCTGATCCGAGGCCGCCTGCCCCTGCCTGGCCGGACCCGAATCCGTCAGCGGGCAGGGCGCCCAGCGGGTCGGCCGCCGGTTGAGGCTTCCCACGGTGGCCGGGAGACGCGGCGGCCAGGCGCGGGTCCGTATCAGCTGTACGGCAGCATCACAGATGGTGCTCGATGGTAGGTTGGCCTACCATGTCGACTTTGGTATCACAAAGCCGATGTGAACGTTGCGATCGCGGTCGTCAGAAGGTGGAGCTGTAATCCATGAAGCCAGATGTCCGGTTCTGAGCACCCCGGCTCTGAACTCGCCCGACGGTTGTTCGTCCCGGCCGAGCGGTGGGGCTGGGAGTATGTCGATCCCGGTGTCAATCCACATCCCCAGCGCGACCACCCACCAGTATGGAACGAACCACCTCCACCAGACACCAAAAAACATGAAGACGACCTCGCGCAGCGCATGCGACATCTTCCTAGGAATTTGATTTCCCCCGTCATACTGCTGATATTTAGCATGAAATATGAGATTTTTGATGAAAACAAGGCACTTTTTTGGTTTCCGATTGCACTATTTCTGGTAATAATTATTCTTTATCGAGTAGTGGGCCTTAAAAGAAAAATTGATCAAACGAAGGTCGTATGGCAGAGGAATCGCGATGCCGAGTGGGAGAGGTATCAGGCCGCTATCGACGGCTGGCGGGCTGCGGTGGAAAGCCACGAGGCCGCTGATCGTGTTCGGCGGGAGACGGTGCCGCTGTTCCATCCGCTGGCACCTCGGCCGACGGCGGGCCGGGTCGATGTTTTCGGTGGCACCCGTGACGGCTGGGCGAGCCTGCTGGCGACCGTCGGCTCCTCGGCGCTGGCTTCCGGTGGTGGCATTCTCCTGCTCGACTTCAGCGAGCGTGGGGTCGGTGGCGGTCTTGCCCAGCTCGCGGTCGATGCGGGGTGCCCGGTCACGGTAGACGATCTCCCCGCTGATATCGGCGGGCTGGGGCTGCTGCATGGAGTGGATCCCGATGATGTCGCGGAGCTTCTTGCGGATGCCGTCGACGTGGGACGTGGCGGAGGCGCTGATCCGACGCTTCGGGTGCTCGATGCCGAGATACTCGCGGTTGTCGCCACCCGGCTGGATCCACCGCTGACCTTCAGCCGGCTTGCCGCCGGCCTGCGCGTGCTGGAGGGGAATGAGCAGAATGATGGCTCCGATCCTCTGTCGCCCGCGGAGCGGAACGCTGTCGCCGACCGGGCGGGCACGTGGGGTGAAAGCGAAGGAACTCGGCAGGAAATCCGTTACCTGCGGGCGTCCCTGGAACGGCTGGCCGGCCGGGAGGAAACGGCGACGACCGCCGCGCCACAGCCGTGGTGGCCGGTGCACGGGCTGCGCATCATAGCAACGTCGAGCCATGACACGTCGACCGCCCGTAAGGAATTCGTCGACAGGGTGTTGTTCCACATTGTCCTGCACCAGCTCCGCCGCCGCCGTGGCGACGCTTCCCACGATGACATTCTGGTGGTTGCCGGCGGAGACCGGATGGGACCGCCTGCGCTGGAGGGCATGGCCCGGTACGCGGCCAACGCCGGCATACGTCTGGTGAATCTTTTCGAGCACCTCGGGGAGGGCACCGAACGCCTGATCGGCGCGGGTGACAGTGCCACCCTCGTCATGCGGCTGGGGAATGCCAAGGAGGCCGAGACCGCGGCCGAGTTCGTCGGTCGTGGACACAAGTTCGTCTTCTCCCAGATCACCCGGCAGGTCGGCAGCAGCCTCACCACGGGAACGTCCAGCAGCGCGGGGGGGAGCGTCTCTCTCTCCGAGACCGAGAGCCGTGGCGGTTCGCGCGGGAAGGGTGGAAAATCAAGCGGCTGGAGCCGGTCGGTGACGGTGTCCCAGTCGGCGTTCTGGGAGAACACCGAAAGCCTGTCAGCCACTGATTCCCAGCAGGACGGCGCGGTTCTGCAGCGGGTCTACGAGTTCAGTGTCGAGCCGACGCAGATCCAGCAGCTTCCGCCGACCGCTTTCGTTCTGATCGACTCGTCGCTGGGGGATCGTCGGGCGGCGCTCGGCGACTGCAATCCCGGTATCGTCCTCCTGCCCAGGGTGGCCTCCACAGCCCGCCCGGCCGTGCCACCGGTGGCACGGCCGGGGCTGCCGGCCGGGCAGGGGACATCCCTCCCGATCGACGGGCCGGATGTTCCGCCGGTTTCCCCGACCGCTGATCCCGGGGGACAGCTCGAGGCGACTGATCCGTTCCGGCCGTGGAGCCCGGGGAACGGATAGCGTGATCGAGTGGCCCGCGGTCGGCTAGATCTCCCGGGACAGCGGGCCGTAGGGGAAGGTGTCCATCATCTCTTCGGCGGAGAACTCGTCCTGACCGGCAGACGGGTCGTCAACGGCGAATCCGTCCGCCCCGTACCGGGCCGGGATGTCGAAGCCGTCGTCTTCGGGCCCGTCAGCGAACCGGACGCCGTGTTCGGCGCCGTGGTCGGCGTTGGGACCGTAGCCGCCGGCGTACTCGTTGTTATCGGTGGTGTGGTACCCGGTCCGGTTGCGATAGTCGTAGCCGTCCAGCAGGACGGGGTCGAGATCATCCGGGACGAGGTTGATGTTGTCGACCTCGCCGTGCATCTTCGATCCGTTGAGAACGACCGGGATCTCCAGGTCGCCGACGACGTGCTCGACGTAGAACGCGCGGTTCCCGATGAGCCACAATGCGAAACCGGGGTCCAGCCGGGGCAGCATGTCCGAGGCGACGTCGGTGAGGTCCAGCGCCCGCTGCGTGTCCGGGATCTGGTCGGACGCCTGCTTGTACAGAATGCGGATCGCGGTCTCGGCGAGCAGGCCCTTGGCCACCTCGACGGAGTCCGAGGAGGCTGAGAGCAGGTCGGAGATCCGGTGTGCGACGATCGCGTTCGCGCATCCCCACTGGCGGGCGAGTTTCTGCTGGGCGGACAGCCGCCGGACCAGGCCCGCGAAGCGCATCAGCCGCCAGCACTCGTCGTAGACGACGTAGCGCTGAACACCGTCCTGGCGCATCAGCGCGGCTTCCATCCACGCCTGCGCACACGTCATGATCAGCGCGATCATCTCGTCGGAGCCCTGGACCCGCTCGAGGTTGAGCACGGCGATCGGACGGTCGAAGTCCAGCGGGGAGGTGGTCGGGCCGTCGAAGAGCCCGCCGAGCGCGCCGTGGGTGAGCCGGCGCAGGGTCAGCGTCGCGTCCCGGGAGGAGTCGCGCAGTTCGGTCGCGGTCACCGGCAGTGCCGCGCAGTCGGCCTCCGACGGGTTCGTCATCGCCTCCAGGACGTGGGGCAGCAGCGGGGTCGCCTGCCGGTCGGTGGAGGCGCCGGTGATCTGCCGGGTCACGACGTCGAGGGCGAGGTCGACAGCGGTGTGCTCGGACGGGGTGAGTGGCACGCCCTTCGCGGTCTCGATCAACGAGGACAGCAGCGCCGACCGGGCCCGTTTGACCTCCCGGGACCAGTCCGCGTCCGCCATGCCCGGCGGCCGTGGCGGGGCGTCCAGCGGGTTGAGCCGGGTGGACAGGCCCGGGCCGATGTAGGTCGGTTCGCAGCCCAGCCGGCGGGCCAGCCTGGTGTACTCGCCTTTCGGGTCGCAGGGCACGGCAGCCTGGTAGCCGAACGCGGCCCCCCGCGAGATCAGCGTCTTGAGCAGGGACGACTTGCGTGAGCCGACCGAGCCGAAGACCGCGAAGTTGGGGTTCTCGATGACCTGCTGGCGGTAGAGCTCGAACACGTCGAAGACGAAGGAGTCACCGGACCAGACGTGGCGGCCGATGTACATGCCGGGGGTGTCCAGCCCGGCGTCCACGACGAACGGGTAGATGCCGGCGATCTGCGCGGTCGTCTCCATGTGGGCCGGCAGACGGAGCTTGTGGAAGATCCGGCCGGCGTGCGGGCCGACGAGGTGTGGTGGCTGCTCGCCGCGGCGCAACGCCATCCGGGCCCGCCGGATGGCCGCCCGTTCGGCCTGGGCGGCGGCCCGTTCGCCGCGCTGCGCCTCACGTTCGGCCCGGCGCAGGTCCTTCAGCTCACGACGGGTCTCCCGGTCGGTGCCGGCCCCAGCCGAACGGTGCAGTGTCATGAGACCCCCACGGCCAGCGGCAGAGCGGCAACGCTGAACCCCTGATCCTGTTCGCCGACAAGACGGACCATCTCCAGCCGGCTGCGGGACGCCAACGTCTCCGCCTCACCGCACGCGTCGGCCAGGCTGTCGATGTCGTCCGCGGAGACCGTCACGAACCCGTGGAAGCGGAAGGCACCGAAGCCGGCGATGAGCTCCTGCTCACGGCGTTCCACCTCGGACGCTTCGGCCATGTCGCGCTGGGTGGTGACCTTGCCGACCTTGTCGCGCATCTGCTGTTCACCCAGATGCGCCATCCGGCGGCGGTTGACCGCCTTCTCGGCCTTGCGGCCGGGCATCGGCTCGACGATCAGGGAGACCGTCCGCCGGCAGGTGGTCTCCATCAGCAGCGGGGCGAGGAACGCGGCCGGGGACGGCACCCGCGGCCAGCCGTTGATCCAGTAGGTGGTGTGGAAGCCGGAGTCGGTGCGGTAGTGGTCCCAGCCGGCCACCGCACGCACCGGGCCGGCGATCGCCGGGTCGACACCTGACGGCAGCCCCGCGAGCCCACCGGCCCGGTCGGAGGCCGCGCCACCACGTGCGTCGATCATCTCGATCGAGTACGGGTCATAGGTCGTCCGGATCACTGCGGCCAGGGCGCGTGGCGGCAGCCAGCCGACCGTGTTGATCGAGGCTCTGGCCAGCGCGGCCTCCATGGTGCGCAGCTCGCCGAGCAGAACCGTGCAGGCCGCGTGGTCACCACCGCCGGCGCGTTGGATCGCCCGCCGTACGTCGCGCGCGCGGAGCTGGAACGACAGGAAGGTCTCGTGCCGCTGGGCGACCGGGCCGGCGGCGTCGATGACCTCCTGGTACGCCTCGGCCGCCCACGAACCGTCGTGCTGCCCGCGCACCCGCCAGTGCCGTTGCAGCTGGTCCCCGGAGTCCGGCAGCGTGCGTTCCAGCCACTGGAGACGGGACAGTCGCCCGCCGCCGACGGTCAGCCCGGCGAGCAGCTCACCCCAGGCGTCCACCCTGGCCTGCTGGTCGCCGGACTCCAGCAGCGCGAACTGGCTGCCCTGCACCTGTAGGACAGCCGTGAACGTCCCTCGCCTGGTGTCCTTGACCACCGCCACGTAACGGCCGTTGCCCACCGGCACCGACAACATCACCAGGGACGACAGCGGACCGGGCAGCGCGGTCTTGGACAGATGGTCGGAGCTGTTGCCGACCCTGAACACCGCTCCGCGGAACACCGTCTCGCCCATCACCTTCTGCATCGTGAAACCGAAGAGGATCGGTACCCACTGATCGAGGTTACGGTCGTCGACGCGGACGAACGCGACGAACCCCAGCGCACCGGCCAGCGCGATCCATCCCGGGGCGAATATGATCGGCGACCGCAGTGCCCCGAGGACGCACAGCATCACGCCGACCATCAGGCCCAGCTGGGGCCAGCGCATGCCGAGCAGGATGCCGCCGCGTTCCAGCGGCCCGAAGCGGTAGCTGCGTTCGGCGACCACGCTCTACTCAGCCTCCCCCGGTACGCGTGGGGTGGATGGGCGGTCTCGGCGAGGTTACCTTGGGTGATGATCCGGCGGGTGGCAGGGCTCGGGGAACGGCCTGGGAGGCGCGTGCGGAGGTGCCGGCCGGCGCCGCGACCCGGTTGCCCGTGCCGGTTGCCGACCTGGTCCGTGGCGCCGGCGAGCCAACGTCCGCGTGTTCCGCGGCGCGGGCCGCGGTCCGCGCCGGTTGCCCGCTGCCGGCCCGGCCGGCCCGGGCGACAGGCGCACCGACCCGTGTCATCGGGCCCACCCCGGTGCCGCGACGGCTGCCGGCCCTGGCCGCGGCACCGGTGCCGACCGGAGCGAGGTCACCGGTGAAGGGCCGGCCCGCGTCCACACCCGATCCGCTGCGCTGCCGGCTCTGCAGCCGCCCGCCGATACCCCGGAAGGTCTCCCGTGACGACGAGCCGAGCAGAGCGCCGGCGCCGTGGCCGAAACTTGCCGCGCCGCGCCTGCCTGCCGCGCCGACAACCTGCATGAGCTGGACGTCGGCCATCCCGATCACACGTAGCAGGGCGAACGGCGAGAACACCGCGGCAGCCATGATCACGATACCGCTGAGAATGGTCAGCGTCTGGTCCATACCTGACCCGGTCGAGTCACCCGCGATACTCGCACCCAGAGTGAAGATCGCGTAAATGACCGGTTTGGCGAGGATGAGCGCCGCGAGGATCTCCATGGCCCGCTTCATCCAGTCGCGGGTCGACATCGCCGGCTGCCCGGCCAGGTACAGCGGGATGAACACCGCAACCGCGATGATTGCTATTTTGCGGATGTAGAGGACCAGGAAGAGCGCGAACGAGAACAGCGCGACCAGCAGTGACAGAACCATGTCGAGGGCGAAGTTCCCCTGCTGGGGGAGGGCTCTGAGCTGAGCGACCAGACTTGCGCCCAGCGGCGCGCCGTCACCGAACGCCTCGGACATTCCGTCCGCGGCGGAAAGCACCATCTGCAACAGGGTCAGCATGACGAAGGAGCCGAAAATCGCCGTCCCGGTGGACGCGAGCGAGCGGCCCAGCAGATGCGCGTCCCCCCGGATCGCCCCCGCGATGCACGCACACATGAACAGGCCCGTCACGACCAGGATGGCCACACCGAAGACAATATTGTAATTGTTGACGATGTAGTCTTTATTTAGATCGATCGCGGTCTGCTGTGCGGCAAAATTGAAGATGGATGCAGACAAGTCCGCTGCCATGTTCGCAAACGCGGAACCCACCGATTCCAGAAAGCCGTCGGTTCCATCGGAAACGGCATTCCTGATTCCGGTAAGAGGGTCGATGCTGATGGCTAGTACTTCTCTGCTGGCCAACGTCTGGGCGCTCACTCTGCTGGCCTTCCTATGTAGATGAACCTTCCGATTCCCTCGGCCGCGCGTTCAGTGAGGGATGGTCCATTCGGTCCATCTCCTGCATTGGATAGCTTCCAGTCTCCGTCTTGCCAGGTGACTGTGCAGATATCGGTACCCCAGCTTTGCTGTGGTGTAGTATTTTCTTTATTACTGTAAGAGCCAACGGCGGCAGTTGACCACACGGATATTGTTATTCGATTAGAGTCGAATGATTTTACCGAATATCCAAGAGGTCGTATATTGAATAACATGTCGGGAGAGTTGATGGAGGTAAGTCCAAGATTTTTTGCCGTCGTTGAATCTGCCGAATTTATTTGATCTGTTAGTTTGTCGACTGCTTCAGGGGTAGAAATTGAGCCAAATATTTTTTTGAGCTGAGAAGCATCCCGATTGCGTCGATCAACATATGCGGCGACGTAGTTTCCACAGGCGCTTATGGCGCCGGCTTCTGTGTGGGGGTAGCCGACGGGGATGCCGAACTCGTTGATGCGGGTTGGCATGCCTGGTATCTGTCCGGTCGGGTGCGCCGCGGGAGGAGCGGTGGTACCGCTTCCGGTCGGAGAGGTACCGGGTACCACGGTGGGAGACGTGGTGTTCGACGCGGCCGATGTCGGACGGCTGTCGATACGTGGCGGGGGCTGCCCCTGGATGCTGACCGAGTGGGAGGACGGGATCGCGTAGCGTCCGATGAGGATGCCGGCCGTCACAGTCACCGCTCCGGTTGCCACCAGGAGGCCGACGAGACGGCGCATGGGCCAGTCAGCCTGGTTGACCAACATCCCCTCCCTTGGTGTGACAACCTCGGACGCGACTACTCGCGAGACGACAGCGGATCCATCATCCCAATATCAGCCGTCAGGTTTCACGAGAACCGGTCAGAAGGGCTGTGGCGGAGGGTCTGGGTCGGTTCCCCAGGGTTGATCGTCTCGACGATGGCTGGCCTGTCCAGCCCCCGCGGCTGATCGACGGCGCCTGACGACGCGGAGGCTCCGGTAGCGAGAAAGAAGTTGACGACGGCGGCTGTGGCACCGACGAGGAAGGCCAGCCCGAAGCCTGCGAGTACACCGCTCTTGCCGATCGCCGAGGTGCGGTCGAGGCCCATCCGCTCGCCGAGCGCCCAGGCGATTCCGCCGAGCAGTACGGAGGCTACCGCGGCGATCACTGCGTATGCGGCGAGGCCGTTGACGAGGTCCTTGAGCGCGTTGATCCCGGGGGCCTTGGAGTCGTCGGGCTTGACCTCTACCTGTGCCAGGACGATCGTCGCCTGTGCGGTCACAGCATGGACGATCATCGCTGTTCCCTTCTGAACTCGGTTCGGCGCGTAGATCGTCGGATCATACGCCGGGAATCAAGCCGCGATCTTCGGAGGCGGCGGCGGTGGCGATGGTTGTGTTGTCGCTCTCATTCTTCTCGGGTTCCGCACTGTCGGGATCATCGCAGGCGTCGATGACGGTCGCGGCCAGCCGGAGAAATGCCCGCCGGCTGCGCCACCGCACCCGGGAGAAGACGATCGGCGGGCGGCCGCCGGGCAGCGAGCCCGGGCGGTGCCGGGCAGCGCCGCGGGCATGGTCGGGCAGTTCGTCGTCAAGTCGTGTGTCATACGGGATGCGCACCAGCGCATCGACCCGCCGGGCCAGTTTGGCCGCGGCCGAGCGGGTCTGCGGTGACCACCGTCCGCGGCGGACCGACACCGCGGCTACGATCACCGCTGGTCGCGGGCCTGTGCCGTGGGCGCGCAGGGCGGCCGCCCCATGGATGGCGGCGGACGTTTCGGCCAGATCGCTGGGAAGCGCCGGCACGACCAGCAGGATCACATCCGCGTCACCGAATGTGATCGATGCGAACTTGCTGTCCCAGTCCAGCGGGGTGTCGACGAGCACCAGCGGGTACGTCTGTTCCAGGGTGCGCAGGCCAGCCGCGAGCACCTGCGGGCTGGGCGGGCCCGGTATGCCGGCCGCCACCAGCGGAGCCGGCTGCGTTCCGGTGTCGCTGGCGGGAGCCGCAACGGCGCCGCCGGGGGCGGGGGCCGCCGTCTCGCCCGGTGTGGCTC
>NZ_CAAAFS010000356.1:44739-45877 GCF_900634755.1 Protofrankia symbiont of Coriaria myrtifolia | reverse complement strand
GGGCGTCGGTGGGGCGGTAGGCGGGCAGGACGTCGAAGCCCGCGGTGGCCTGGGCCGGCGTGGCTGCCCCGACGGCGTCGCCGCCGATCAGCCAGCGGATCTCCCGGGGCGGTCGTGGGGTGCCGCCACGGCGGGCCCGGTAGGAGATCGCATCCGCGACCAGATCACTGAGCGTCACAGATGGGCGCACGCCGACGCGTTCCGCGAGTGAGGCGCCGAACTCGACCTCCGCGTCGGAGTCGCCGGTGGCCGTGACGCGTTCCAGGTCACCGGAGATGTCGAGGGCGACCACGGGCTCGGCGCGGATGCCGGCCAGGGTCATCCCGAGCATCGCCGTGACGGTGGTGCGTCCCGAACCGCCGATCAGCGAGGTGACCGCGATCCGCCAGGAGCCTTCCAGCGGCGCGGCGACCCGGTCGGCGAGGGACTCCCGGATGGGGATCTCCTCCCAGGGCGCCAGCTCGGTGGCATCGTCCCAGGGCTCCTGCCAGGGCCACAGCTCACGTCCGCCGCGGGGGCCGCGGATCGCCGGAAGCAGTGCCGACCGCCGGCCGTGTCCCGCCGGGGTGGGGCCAGCGGGGTCGTTCGCCGCCGGCGGGAGGGCTGGTGCCGAAGAGCCGACAGACGGCGACTGTTCGGAGGACGGCTGTGACGACGAGTTCGGTGTTCCAGCCGGTGTGACGGCCGAGGTGGTCGCTGACCGCACCGGTGACTGGACGTCCGGCTGGGCGGCTGCCGGTGCCGGCGTCGGTACCGCTGGGACGGCCGCCATCCGGGGAGCGTGCGCGGACGGTCGCCCCGACGGGCGGGCCGTGGCGGCGGGACGACCGCCGGATCCGGTGCCGAACGGCTGTACGGACGGCGTGTGGTCGTCGCCCGGCGTGGGTTCCTCGGCGGCTGTCTCCCGGGCGGCCGGAGTGGATGTCTCGGCACCGTCCGTGGCCGGCGTGGCCCGCCCGGCAGGGGCGCCGGAGTGGTGGACGGCTTGCGGCCGGCCGTCACCGGCGCGGGTACCGGCTGGTCCGGCGGTGGGCGTACCGGTTGGCTCCGCCGCGGCGGGGACCGCTGGCGGGTGACCATCCGCGGCCGCCTCCACGGCGCCCGGCCGGCCGGCGCCGGCCCGCCGCTCCTCGGCTCC
>NZ_CAAAFS010000356.1:0-44639 GCF_900634755.1 Protofrankia symbiont of Coriaria myrtifolia | reverse complement strand
CCGCTCCTCGGCTCCAGTCCCAGCCCCAGCCGCTCCAGCGCTCGCGGCGTCGCCCGCGGCCGCCGCGGGTTCCCCCGCCGGCCGGGGCGGGGGAACCTCGGCGGGACCGTCGGCCCCCGACGCCGCGGATGACGGGTCGACGGCCTCGGGAGCGTCCGACGCGTCGACCGTGACCGGGGCCGTGACGGCGGGGCTGGCAGCCGCGGGATCGGTGGCAGCCGGGACAGCCGGCCCCTCGGAGTCACCGGGGGTGACCGCTGGCGGTGTGGTGGTGCTCCCGGCGTCCTGCAGCAGGAACGCTTCGGCCTGACGCGGGTCGTCCGCGTCGGCGGAGGCGCGCCCGCCCGGATTATCGCGCGACCGGCGGCGCAGACGTCTGGTGATCCGTCCGGCCCGGGTGTCCGTACCCGGCTCGACAGCAGAAGAAGATCTTGGTGGCGGCGGGCTGCCGCTGGTTGTGGTTCCGGCGGCGGGTACGTCATCACGGGTCGTCGAATCCGGCCGTGGACCCGCCCCGGGGAGGCGTGTACCGATCAGCGAGACGGGACGCGCGTCACCGTCATCGCCGTAGGGCTCCCGCGACACATCGGTCACGCGCTGTCGACCTCCGTGGTATTCTCCGGCTGGTTAGTGCCTGTTACTGCTGCTTACGGTTGCTTGGCTTGAACTTCGGACGGATCGATGTAACACGAGCAGTTCAAGTATGACAAGGCTCCTTTGGGGGTCGTCAGGGTGGCTTGGGTGGGTGTAACTTCCTGCGCCGGCGGTATGTGCTCGGAGAGGGAGGCCGTCACGTGGCACAGGAGGGCGTCTCGGTGGCGGCGTTCGCGGCGGGCAGGGATCCCGCGGACGATGACGTGCTGACGGTCGACGAGCTGGTCGCGTGGCTGCGGCTGTCGGAGAGCACGGTGCTCAGGCTGCTGTCCGAACGGGAGATCCCGGCTCGCAAGGTCGGCCACCAGTGGCGAATCCGCCGTGGTCGGGTCAGGGACTGGCTGGACGGCAGGGAGTGATCTTTTCCGGCATGTCGGTCGGGCGGGCGCCTTCGCGGATGCTCGTGCGGGGCGCGTCCAGGCTGTGCGTGCTGGTGGCGGCGGCGCCGGTGCTGCTGTGCGGTGTGTCGGCCTGTTCGGCCGTGCGTGACGTCGTGGCCCGGGCGAGCAGCGCCCCGACCGCGACCGGGCCACCGCCGGCCGCGAGCCAGCCACCTGGTCCGCCACTTGCCACCGCCTCACCGCTGGCCTCCGCCCCGCTCGACCCCCATGATCCCGGAAGCGTCGCGGTGGACTGCTTCACCCGCTGGCAGTCCTACGACACCCGGGCCGACAGCGGACCGGACGCCGGTCTGCTGCGCGTCCGCACCTGCATGACCCCGGACTTCTTCGCCCAGCTCGGCGGGGAACGGGCCGCCACCGCCACCGAGGAGCCGGCGCGGGGCTGGCTGGAACTGCGGGAGCTGGGCAGCCGGTCCACCGTCGAGGTGCTCGCCACCTCGCCGCTCGGCGGTGTCGACAGCACCGCCAGCGGCCGGGTCGTGCTGCTGCTCAACGTCCGGCGCACGACCGTGAGCGACCGGGTCGGCGACCGCGTCGAGACGGTGTCGAACCCGGCGCTCACCCTGCTCCGCCAGACCGACGGCACCTGGCTGGTGGCCGGCGCGGACCTGGCGAACTCCTACGGCGACGCACCGGGCCGCTGACGCCGTGGCAGGGGGGAGCGCCCGCGCCCGTCGGCGCCGGCAACGATGGATGCTCTGGGGCGGGCTGGGGCTGGCCGGCAGCATCGCCGCGTTCGTCTTCGGTGTCACGGCCATCGTCGTGATCATTGCCGGCCCCTTCATCGGGAACGACGGTTCCGACGTGCGCCGGACGATCAGGAACGCCGCCGGCATCCCGCCGGAGTATCTGCCGATGATCATCGAGGCCGCGAGCAACGCCGGTTGCGCCGAGGTGTCGCCGGCGGTGCTGGCCGCTCAGCTACACCAGGAGTCCGGTTTCAACCCGTCCGCCCGCTCCGCTGTCGGCGCGATGGGTATCGCCCAGTTCATGCCCGGGACCTGGGCGGTCCACGGCCAGGACGACGTGTGGAACCCGGCGGACGCCATCCCCGCCGCGGCCCGTTACGACTGTGCGGTGGCCGCGGCGACGGCGTCCGTTTCGGCGGATCCACGGGAGAAGATGCTCGCGGCCTACAACGCCGGGCCGGGCGCGGTGCTCGCCTACGCCGGTGTTCCGCCGTACCCGGAGACCCGTAACTACGTCCGGACCATCCTCGCCCAGGCACAGGTCTATGGCGACGTCATCGACGCCATGGTCGCGGGCACGGTGTCGGCGGCCGCGGTGGCCCCGGTGCTGGCGTTCATGGAGAGCCAGATCGGCAAGCCCTACGTGTGGGGCGCGACCGGCCCGGACGCCTGGGACTGCTCCTCGCTGGTGCAGGCGGCGTACCAGCGGATCGGGGTGTCGCTGCCACGGGTCACCGTGGACCAGATGCGGGCGGGCCCGCTGGTGTCCGCCGTGGATCCGCAGCCCGGTGACCTGCTGTTCATCCCCGGGGCCGACGGCACCCCCGCGGCACCGGGCCACGTCGGCATGTACGTGGGGAACGGCCGGGTGATTGCGGCGAAGGGCGCCCGCTGGGGTGTGGTCCAGTCCGCCCTGTCGGACTGGACGTCGATCGTGGCGGTCACTCGCCCGCTGGCCGCCACCTGACCGGCTGCCGCCTGATCAGCTGTCACACGGCTGGCTGCCCCGTGCCTGGTCGCCAGGTAGGCCGCCATGTATGTCACATATACCGCCGCTACATATACCGCCGCTACGTGTGCCGCCGCGGATGAGGCGGGTCCGCCGTGTCCGGGCGTGTCCGCGTGGGCGCCGCCGTTCGCCCGGGTATCCCGTACAACCTCGGCCGCCCCCACGGGCATGGTCGGGGGAGCCCGCCGGCCTCGCGGTGGGAGCGGCGAACATCAATGATCATTGCGTCACGGTTCATGCGCTGTCCCGTCCGATCCCGTTCGGCGTCTCATGCGACCTCTGTGACGAAATGGGACAAGCCTTCCGCGGCGTCCCCGAGCACGCTGACCGCCGAGTGGACCACGTAAGCGGCATCACTGGGCGTGTTCGCCAGATAAAAGATCAGCAGTGCGAGCAGGGACAGGTGCGTCAGTTTCTTCACGGTCATGTCGGACCTCGCGGGAGACGGGGTGGACAGGCGCCGTCCACGCTCTCCGGAGCCTCCCGCCGTCCACGGTCGCCGACATGTCGACCGCTCGTTTGCGTAATCAGATAACTACTCTGGGTGTCATCTGTCCGGGAAGCAGGGCAGGTGGCGCCGTTGACGGCCACGATGCCGAACGTCCCGTCATCGCTCGACGCCGGTAGGAATCGCGCTGTCCACAAGCGGCCCGGTGCGCTCGCACAGCCGGGAGCGGGCGCACCGATATGAGGCGGCAGGGAACGGTGTGGGGCCGGCCGGGACAAGGCCGGCGGGGCAGGCTGCGGTGGCGGCCGGCGCGGTATACGTCGCTGGTGTCCGGTGCTGTCAGGAGGGCTTGAGGATGGTGGATATGAGGCCGTCCGGCCCGACCCGGCGGACGATCCCGCCGTACTGGGCGATGTAGACCGCGCCGGTGCCGTCGACGGCGACCCCGGTCGGCGCGTAGACCCGGGCCTCCCGCGCGTCCCCGCCGTCCCCGGGCTCGGTGGCGGTACGCGACCCGGCGAAGGTACTGATCACGCCGCTGGCCGCGTCCACCAGCCGGATCACGTTGTTCGCGTAGTCGGCGATGTAGAGATCGCCGTTGGGTGCGAGTGCGATCCCGTCGGGATCGCCGAGCGTCACCGCGGTTGCCGGGGAGCCGTCCCCGGCGCTGCCGACCGGCGGCGGTGAGGCAGTCGGCGTGTGCGACGCCGTGCCCGCCGTGCCGGTCGCTGGCGGTGCCGTGCCGGCGAAACGGGAGATGACGCCCTTCAGGCTGATCTTTCGGACCGTTTCCGCCTCTCCGTCGAGGATGTAGATGCTGCCGTCCCTGGCGATGACGACGTCCGTCGGAACGCTCAACAGGGCGTCGGCGGCCGGGCCGTTGTCACCCGACGTTCCGCTGGTCGACGAGCCCGCGACCGCGGCGATCCTCCCGGTGGCGACTGTGACCTTCCGTACCCGACTGCCTTCGGAAAAGAGGATGTCGCCGTTGTCGTCGACCGCGATCCCGTGTGGTTGCGACAGTTCCGCGGCGGTTGCGGCCCCGTTGTTTCCCGTGAATCCGTCCAGTTCGGGGCCGCTGCCGGCGACCACGGAGATGCCGCCGTCCCTGGTGATCCTGAAGATCTGGCCGTCGGAGGTGCTGGTGGCGACGTAGATCGCGCCGGTGGTGTCGACCGCCACGCTGCTCGGTGAGGCCAGGACCCTCCGGCGGGCGTCGGTGTCGGCCGTGGGCTGTGCGCTTGCCCCGGCCGCCGGCCTCGGTGACGGCGGGCGGGAACCAGCCAGCCACTCGACGGTCCCGGTCGGGCTCAGCGTCAGCACACGGCCAGCGCTGCCGTCCGACACGACGATGGTCCCGTCCGTGCCGACGGCGATGCCGTTCACCGACGAGAGAGCACCGGCGATGGCGGGGCCGCTGTACCCGGCCCGGCCCGGCCGCGGGCTGGAACCGCCGCGCGAGACCGTGACCAGGACGACGGCGACCAGGACGAGCACCAGGACACCGGCGCCGATCCGGTTGCGCCGCGGCCCGAACAGGGCAGCCACACGCCGTGCCCCCGAACCGCGTGCCCCGGAACCGTGCGCCTCGGGGTACTCCAGCCCTCGCTCGCCACCGCCAGTTGGCCGGCCGTCCGGTGGCCCGGGAGGTGGGGTCCGGGTGGGAGCCGTGAACGAGTTGGACGACCGGCCGTCCGGTGGTTCGGGGCTCGGGCCTCCCAGAGGCTGTCCGGCCGGCTGCCAGGCAACCCGGGCCGGTACCCGGCCGTCCGGCCACCCGGCCGCCGGATCCGCTGCCGAGACAGGTGGGGAGTCCGGGGTGACCAGCCGAGTCGTGTCGCCGCCCGTACCCGCGTCCGTGTCCGTGTCCGTACCAGTGGCCGCGCCGGACGTCGACCACCACGGCCGGGTCGTCGCCGGGCGCGGCTGCGCCGGTGACCGGGGCGTGGCCGCCGCGTCACCTCGAGCCGCCGCGGTGACGGCGTCCGGCAGGCTGGTGGGTACCCTGCTGGCGGTCAGCCAGCCGGGGCCGTAGGCGCTGGCCGCGGCCCGCGCCAGATCGATGGCGAACTCCTGGGCGGAGGAGTGCCGGGCGGGCGGGCTCTTCTCCAGCGCGCGCCCGATCACGGCGGCAACCGGCTCCGGGGCCTCCGTCAGCTGTGCGGGAGGCACGTTGAGGTGGTGGTGGAGCATCGCCGGGACACTCAGGTGCCGCTCGAACGGAGGTCGGCCGGCCAGCAACTCATAGAGGACGAGCCCGAGGGCGTACAGGTCCGTCGCCGGGCTGAGCCGGTCACCGCTGATCTGCTCCGGCGCCATGTAGCGCGGTGTGCCCACCAGCCCGGTGGTGGTGGTCGCCGTGGTCTCAAGGATCTTGGCGATGCCGAAGTCGGTCACCTTGGGCAGGCCGGCGTCGGTGAACAGCAGGTTGTCCGGCTTGATGTCCCGGTGCAGGACGCCGCGGGCGTGCGCGGCGGCCAGCGCGGTGGCGGCCGACAGCCCGATCGCGCAGGCCGCCGGCTGGTTCGACCCGCCAGGCCCGGAAGGCCCGGTGCCGCGCCGCCACCGGCCGTCCGGGCCGGTGGCGAACCGCTGGCGCAGGCTGCCGCCGGTCAGTTTCTCCATCACCAGCAGGCACAGGCCGCCGCGTTCCACATAGTCGTAGACCCGGACGACATGAGGATGGTCGAACCCGGCGAGCAGCCGCGCCTCCACCAGGAACCGCTCGCGGACCTCCTCGGCCCCGCCGTCCTCCTCGGGCAGCACCTTGACGGCGACATCACGCTGGATCAGTTTGTGCCGGCCGGCGAAGACCACGCCGAAGCCCCCGCGGCCGAGCTCGTCACCGACGTCGTAGTCCGGTAACGCGGCCGCTACCCGTGCGCGGTCGACTGCCATGTCGTGGTCCTACTCGATTCCTCGGGGTCGCCGGCGCGCGGGAAACAGGGAAGCGAACGAAGTACACAAGCGAACGAAGTGCCTGAAGTGTACGAAGTGCATGGAGCGCACATGGTGGCACCACCGCCGGTCGCCAGCTGCCCGGGTGACCGGCGACACGCGGTAAGAAGCATGATCCGACGGTTTCCGGCCGGTCTACCCGGCCTGGGCAACGGTCGTGATGATGCCGGTGGTGCTGACGCGCCGGACGCGGTCGTTCTTGTCGTCGGCGATGTAGAGGTTGCCGGCGCCGTCGACGGTGACGCCGGTCGGGCTGGACAGCTGCGCCCGGATCGCCGCCGCGCCGTCCCCGGCCGAGCCCGCGGTCCCGTTGCCGGCGACAGTGGTGATCACACCGTTGGTGGCCACCCGCCGGATGCGCTCGTTGCTGTAGTCGGCGATGTAGAGGACGCCGTCCGGGCTGAGGGCGACGCTGGGGACGCGCAGCTGGGCCGCGGTGGCCGGGCCGCCATCCCCGCCGTAGCCGGAGGTGCCGTTCCCGGCGACGGTCGTGATGACGCCGTTGGGGCTGACCTTGCGGATCCGCGCGTTGCCGAGCTCGGATATGTAGAGGGTGCCGTCGGCGGCCACCGCCAGGTTGTTGGGATTTTTGATCTGGGCCTGGAGGGCCGGGCCGCCATCGCCGGAGAAGCCGGCCGTGCCGGTGCCGGCGATCGTCGTGATGATTCCCAGCGGGTCAATCTTCCGGATGCGCTGGTTCTCGTAGTCGGAGATGTAGATCGAGTCGTCTGTGGCGACCGCCAGCCCGTAGGGCTCGTTGAGCTGGGCCGCCGTGGCCGGGCCGCCGTCGCCGGAGAAGCCGGCCGTGCCGGTGCCGGCGATCGTCGTGATGATTCCCAGCGGATCGATCTTCCGGATGCGATGGTTGTGCGAGTCGCTGATGTAGACGTTGCCGTCCGAGTCGACGGCCGTCGTGGCCGGGCTGTTCAGCTCCGCCTGGGTGGCCGGGCCGCCGTCGCCGCCGAAGCCCGCGTTGCCGGTGCCGGTGCCGGCGACGGTGACCACGGTCCCGTCCGGCTGGATCTTACGTATCTGGTGGCTGGTCCAGTCGGTGATGTAGAGCGCGCCCGCCCGGTCGATCGTGACGTCGTACGCGTCCAGGTCGGGCAGGGTCAGCGCCGTGCCCGAGTAGGCGGTGCCCGGCACGAACAGCGCGGAGTGGGCCGGAGTGCCCCCGCCTCTGGTCACCACCAGCGTGATACCGACGCTCAGCGCGGCGACCACCGTGAACACGACGCCTGTGATCAACCACATCCGACGGCGGGACGGCCGCCGCTGCCCTGCCGGCCATCCCGGGCCGGGTACCGCGGGTGGCTGCGCGCCCGCGGGCACCCGCCCGTCCTGCGGCCCGGACGGCCCGCCGCCGGGAGCGAACGGGTTGGGCTGCCACCAGTCTGTACCGGGCCGGCCCGGCGGCGGCCCCACCGGCCGGCTGGGCCGGCGGCGGATACCCGGCTGGCGGCACCCAGTAGGGGGCCTGGGGTCCGGGGGCGGCCCGGCCGTCGTACGGAGGCGGATACGCCTGCGCCGCCTGGGGCTGCTGCGGCCCGGACCATCCCGGTTGCGACTGCGGCCATCCCGGCTGTGGTTGTGCCTGTGGCCCGGACCATCCTGGCTGCGGCTGCGGCTGCGGCTGCGGCTGCGGCTGCGGCTGCGGCTGCGGCTGCGGCTGCGGCTGCGCGCCAGCGGGCCACGGCCGCGGCGGCTGCTGGGGCCCGGATCCCGGCGTAGCGGGCTGTCGGGGCTGTGCCTGGGCACCCTGAGCGGACGGATTCGACCCGGACACCTGGCCCAGCGCCGCGTGCCGCACCTCGTCGTCCACCCGCACCTTGATGCCGCTGCGGGTGAGCCAGCTCGGACCGAACGAGCCCGCGGCGGCCTGGGCGAGATCAAGGGCGAATTCGGTGGCGCCGCCGAAGCGGGCGGCGGGTTCCTTGGCCAGCATGCGCATGATGACCGTGTTGATGGCGGCGGGTATGCCCTCGAGCGGGAGCGGGGTGACGTTGAGATGGTGGTTGACGAGCTCGCCCACGGACAGGGAACGGCCGAAAAGAGGCCGTTGAGCGAGTAATTCGTAGAGCACCCCGCCGAGTGCGTAGAGATCGGTGGAGGCGTGCAGCCGCCCTCCGGTGATCTGCTCGGGGGCCATGTAACGCGGCGTCCCGAGAATCCCGCTGGCGGTCGTCTCGGTGCCCTCGAAAATCTTCGCGACGCCGAAGTCGGTGACCTTCAGCAGCCCGTCGGAGGCGAACATCATGTTGTCGGGCTTGATGTCCCGGTGCAGGACGTTGTGGGCGTGCGCGGCCTGCAGCGCCGCCGCGGCCGCCAGGCCCAGCGCGCAGGTGGCCTCCGGGGGGATCGGGCCGGTCGCCAGCCGCTGGCGCAGGGTGCCGCCGGGGAGCAGCTCCATGACGAGCAGACAGCTGCCTCGATGCTCGATGTAGTCATGGATGCGCACGATGTGCGGGTGGTCGAGTTCGGCCAGGACGCGGGCCTCGGCGAGGAAGCGGGCCCGCAGGTCCGCGTCGTTGGCCGTGTCGAGCAGCACCTTGATCGCGACGTTGCGGCCGATCAGCCGATGACGGCCGCCGAGGACCAGCCCGTAGCCACCGCGGCCGAGTTCGCCTTCGACCTGGTAGCCGGGGAGAGCGGTCTCCACCAGCGAGCGATCAATCAACAAAGGTCAGTTCCGTCCGCCACCGTATGGACAGCCATTCCCGCATCCGTGCCGGAGCCGCAAAACAGTCGTGAGTGTACGACCGTCACCGTCCGCCGATCCCGTCGCGGGTCACAGCCGACGCTGACAGATGGGTGACACAGATCATATCCAGTGACAGCCGGTCACGTTCATGATCTATCCGCATTCACAGTGTCACATCGACTGGTGGGCGGCCTGTGCCGGTTCCCGGCGGTACCGCGCCGTCGCGCCGGACCTCCGGGTGACGCGCGCGGTGACCTGCTGGGCATGCGGTGACGTGGACCCGGCGCGGGGGCATGCAGCATCGTGGGCATGTCGCAGCCGCGCCCGCGCCCGCAGCCGTCCAACCGGGAGGTTCCCGAAGATCATGTCGTCCATTGAGCCGTCCCCTGGTGCTGTCCAGCACGATTCCCTGATAACCGGCACGCCGGAATGGGCGGCGCTCGAGAAGCACCACGCTGAGCTTGCCGGTGTCCATCTGCGCGGCCTGTTCGACGACGACCCGCGTCGGGGCGAGACGCTCACCGCGGCGGCCGACGGCCTCCACCTCGACTTCTCCAAGAACAGAATCACCGCCCGGACGGTGGAGCTGCTGGTCGCCCTGGCCGGACGGGCCCGGCTGCGGGAGCAGATCGAAGCCATGTTCACCGGCCAGCGGATCAACACGACCGAGGGCAGGGCGGTGCTCCATGTCGCGCTGCGCGCCCCCGCGGACGCCGTCATCGAGGTGGACGGTGTGAACGTGGTGCCCGCGGTGCACGCCGTGCTCCAGCGGATGTCCGCGTTCGCCGACAAGGTCCGTTCCGGGGTCTGGCGGGGCGCCACCGGAAAGCACATCCGGACGGTCGTGAACATCGGGATCGGCGGCTCGGACCTCGGCCCGGCCATGGCGTACGACGCGCTGCTCGACTACTCCGACCGGTCGATACGGTTCCGCTTCGTCTCCAACGTCGACGGCACCGACATCTGGGAGGCGACCCACGACCTCGACCCGGCCGAGACGCTGTTCGTCGTCTCGTCCAAGACGTTCACCACCCTGGAGACGCTCGCGAACGCCCGCACCGCCCGCGCCTGGGTGACCGACGCGCTCGGGCCGGACGCCGTCCCGTTCCACTTCGTGGCGGTGTCGACGAACACGGTGGAGGTGACCGGGTTCGGTATCGACAGCGCCAACATGTTCGAGTTCTGGGACTGGGTCGGTGGGCGGTACTCGGTGGACTCCGCGATCGGCCTCTCCCTGATGCTGGCGATCGGGCCGGAGCACTTCCGTGACCTGCTCGCCGGGTTCCACGCGATGGACGTCCACTTCCGGACGGCTCCGTTCGACCGGAACCTGCCGGTGCTGCTGGGGCTGCTCGGCCTGTGGTACCGGGACTTCTTCGGCGCGCAGACCCATGCCGTGCTGCCCTACAGCCACTATCTGGGACGGTTCCCGGCATATCTGCAGCAGCTCGACATGGAGAGCAACGGCAAGTCCGTGGACCGCTCCGGCCGGCCGGTGTCCACGCCCACCGGCCCGGTGGTGTGGGGCACGCCCGGGACCAACGGCCAGCACGCCTACTTCCAGCTCATCCACCAGGGCACCGCGCTGGTCCCGGCCGACTTCATCGGCTTCGTCCACCCGAACCACGACGTGCCGACAGGCCGGGACACCGGGACGGACCACCACGTCCTGCTGATGGCGAACTTCTTCGCCCAGACCGAGGCGCTCGCCTTCGGCCGCGGCGCCGAACAGGTCGCCGCCGAAGGGGTCGACCCCGCCCTCGTCCCGCACCGGACGTTCCCGGGGAATCGGCCGACCAACACGATTCTCGCGGACCGGCTGACGCCGTTCACCCTCGGTCAGCTCATCGCCCTGTACGAGCACAGGGTCTTCACCCAGGGCGTGCTCTGGGACATCAACAGTTTCGACCAGTGGGGGGTGGAGCTCGGCAAACTGCTGGCGCAGCGCATCATTCCGGAACTGTCGGCGGATACCACGGACGGTGACAATCTCGCCGAGGCCGCCGATGCCGGACGGCTGGCCCATGACAGTTCCACCAACAGCCTCATTCGCCGCTTTCGCGAGGCCCGACGCGCCCCGCGGTGACCCCGGTGCCGGCCCGCGGTGCTGGCCTGGTGACCGTCAGGACCCGGCCCGTTGGCCGCCCGGCAGCTCCCACCGGGCCCGCGCCCCGTGGGAGTCGGAATCTTTGGTCACGCTCGGTAGTATCGTTGTGTCGAGTGTGTGTATCTCGTGGCTCGGGGAAAGACCACGGCTGTTGACGATTCTCATCCGGTCTCATCCGGAGGTGTGGCAACGGGTGACAGTGGCGGGGAACCGGCGGTATCACCGGGGGGCAAAAGCATGCAGGTGCAGGCCGGTCAGCTGCGGATGTCGGTGACGCAGTCCGAGCGCGAAGTGATCATCATACTCGACGGCGAGCTCGACACCCGTGGCCGGTTGCGATTCCGTCAGCAGATCCACGAGCTGCTCGGCCGTGGCGGCACCGACGTGGTGGTGGACGTCGGCGGTCTGAGCGCCATTGACATCGCGGGGATGGCCGCGCTCCTGCGGGCCGACCTGCTGTTGCGCGGGGTCCACTCGACCGTGCGGATCCGGGGGGCGTCCCCGGCGTTCATGGCGTTGTTGCGTTCCACCGGCCTGACCGGCCGGCTACACGTCGAACCCGGGTCGCGACGGCCGGCCACCGGGACGCCCAGAGCCACCGCCACCAGCTCCGCGCGCTGATCAGCCCGCGGCCGGTCAGCGGCTCCGCGCCACGCTGACCGGCGCCATCTTTTTCCACGCATCCTTCTCACCAGCCCCGGCATGCTGGGGCTGGTGACGTCGGGCTGTCGGTCAGGGGCGGACGGCGTGTCGGGACACGATCAGCCGCAGAAGCCGGGCCGGGGGCGGGCCGGTCTCCTCAACCACCCCGACGCAGGTGTCGTCCAGGTCCGGGACGGCCCGCAGCGCCGGCCGTCGCACCCGTTCGATCATTTGTTCCACCCGCTGCATGGCCAGCATACCGACCATCAGCAGGAGTGGAAATCCCAGTACAACCGCCACCGATCCGGCCACCGTGCCCCCCGGCCTTCGTCGACAACACGGAAAGTTCTGATGTAATCCCTTTCCGTTATCTCGTCATCGGTTTTACCCATGCTCGCAGGGCATTCACTTCCTGCCGCCGACTTCGTACATAGAGGGTGAGTGACGCTGCGGACGCCGGACGGCGGCGGCTGACGGCGGTATCATTACCGGGCCCAGCCGGGCGCCGGCTGTAAAGCGGTGCCTGTCACCATGTCTGTCATGCCGAGGTCCGCCGTGACGCAGTCGGCCGGCTCGGAGGGCCCGCCGCTAAGCGGGCCCCGCAACAGGCCCTGGCCGGTTGGACGGGCCATGCCAAGCGACGCCGAGCTGTGGACGCGGACGCGGATGCGGATGCTGATCGAGCAGATCGAGGTCGCCCAGGCGGAGATCGTCCTGCACCGAGCGGCCTACGAGCGGGCCAGCGAGGAGGAGGCGGCCGACCGCCCGTGGCTGCGCAGCCCGGTGGAACGTCTCACGATCGCCCGGATCGCCCGTGCGCTGGCCGCGGAGTTGGCCGCGGTGGAACGCTTCCGGGCGTGGGCCGAGGAGCTCTACTACCTGCAGGAAGAGGCCTGTGACCGCGGGCACGGGGCCACGCCCGGGAGCCCGGACGACCCGGCAGGCGGTGGCCGGCGGCCGGCGGGGTTCTAGAACCGCCCGCGACCAGATCAGCGGACGGACGGACCGCCAGGGGCCGGCCGGCTGAACGGCCGGGGACCGGGCCCGGACGGACGGGCCGGGCCTCAGGCGGTGGCAGCGGCAGCGGCGGAGGTGGGCAACAGGCCTCAGACCGAAGGGCCCGGCAGGCAGAGGCGCCAGCGGCCGGCAAAGGCAGATGAGGCCCTCCGGACGGGGCCCTCAGACGGAGGCAGTGAGGTTCTCCGACAGTCGGCGGGCCTGCGCCGCCCCGGTGAGGTTGCCCTTCTTCTCGTAGCAGGTGACCGCGGCGTCGACCTTCGGCCGGACCAGGTCGGTCTGCCCGGTCCGGTGGAGCACCTCGGCGTAGGTCAGCCAGGCCTGCGCCTGCCCGTCCCAGTCGTCGGTCCGGCCGGCGAGATCGCAGGCGGCCTCGGCGAACCGCACGGCCTCGACCTCCCGGTCCCGGCCCCGCATCGCGAGCAGTTTGGCGTGCACCCCGCACCAGCCCGCCTGGGCGGGCACCTGGTCGCCGGCGGCGGCGTCGCGGGAGCGCGACACGTAGGTGGTTGCCTCGTCCAGACGCCCGAGCTTGACCAGGACGTCGGCGAGGGCCGCGGCACGGGTGGCCAGGTGCGCGCGCTCGCCCATCCGGGCCAGCCGGCGGCAGCTGCGCCGCAGCTCGTGCTCGGCGGTGTCGAGGTCGTCGGTGAGCAGGGCGATCCGGGCGACGACGAAACCCCCGTACAGCGGGTCCCCGCGGGGGCTGCGCACGTCCCAGTCGATCGCCTCGGCCCGGGCCAGGTGGTCCATGCCGGCGTCGAGCTCCCCGGCCATCGTGTGCAGCAGCGCCAGCTGGGCGAGCAGGGACCGGCGCAGGCCGCGGTCGTCGCCGACACCGGCCAGCGCCCGCTGCGCGCGCTCGATCGACTCGCCGACCGGCCGGGGGGCCAGGCTGAGCAGGTGGACGAGGTCGCGCCTGGTCGTCTGGACGTCGCGCAGCACCCCGGACTCCTCGGCGTGCCGGACGGCGGCCTGCATCGCCCGTTCCGCCAGGGCGTAGCAGCCGGCCGCCATGTAGGCGGCGGCCTGGCTGCGGCAGGCGAGCGCGGCGCCGACCTCGTCCCCGCTCTGCACGAAGATCGGTAACGCTCGGGTCGCCTCGCCGAGGGTTTCGGCGACCAGCCCCTCCGGGCTGGTGGCGAACATCAGCCGCAGGTGGGCGAGACGGGCGTGGGCGCGCAGGCCCGCCTCACCGATCCGGGTGGCCCGGTCGGTCGCCTGGCGCAGCATGCGTTCGGCGTCGCTGAAACGACCGAAGGAGTACAGCGCCCAGCCAAGGTCGATCTCGGCGCGTATTCGCAGCGGGTCTGTCACTGGAAGTAGTTTGACCGCCCGTTTGAGGAGCCCGGCCGCGCCCGTCTCGTCGCCTTGACGGACCCGGTCGGCGGCCTCGATCAGGCAGGTGGCGGCCTGCCGTCCCAGCTCCTCGGTCTCGGCGTCGCGCAGCCCGAGTTCGACCCGGTACCGGTAGGCCTGCTCCAGGTGGTAGCCGACGAGCTCGTCGTGCTCACCGGGCCGCCCGGCCATCCGGGTCTGCAGCCAGCTCGCGTATCCCTGGTGCAGGTCGGCCCGCTGCCGCTTCGACGTCGCCTGGTAGGCGCAGTCGCGCAGCAGGACGTGCAGGAACCGGAACGCCTCCACCCCGGGCAGGTCCGACCGGTCGGGATGGACCAGCTCCTTGCGGACCAGTGACAGGCAGTGCTCGGCGACCGCCGCCCGGTCCGCCGGGGCGGACAGCTCCACCACCGCGTCCAGGTAGAAACGCTGCCCGACCACGGCTGCGCGCTCCAGGACCCGGCGCTCGTGGATGTTGAGCCGGTCCAGGCGGGCGGCGAGCAGCGCGGAGATCGTCGGGGCGACCTGGACCGAGCCCAGGTTGTCGGTGGCGATCCAGTGGTCGCCCTCGCGGCGCAGCAGCCCGTCGTCGACGAGGGCCGCCAGCGTCTGCTCGACGAACAGCGGGTTGCCCGCGGCCGAGTCGGTGATGCGCGCGACCAGCTCCGGGTCGAGGTCGTTCGAGCCCATCAGGGTACGGATCAGGCGCTGGCAGCGCTCCTCGCTCAGTGGCTGCAGCAGCATGGACGTGGTGTTGAGCTTGCCGCCGCCCCACGTCCGGCGTTCCTCGAGCAGCTCCGGCCTGGTCAGGCACAGCAGCAGGATCGGCGCCTCCCGGGACCAGTCGGCGACGTGTTCGATCAGGTCCAGCAGGGTCGGCTCGGCCCAGTGCACATCGTCGAACCAGACGATCAGCGGACGTTTCTCGGCGAGCGCGGCGAGGAAGGTCCGCACCGCCCAGAAGCTCTCCTGCGCGCCGACCTCGGCGCCGCCGAGCCCGACCAGGGGCGCCAGCCCGTCCACCACGGCGGCGGCGTCCCCGGTGACGCTGCCGCCCTCGTCCAGCAGCTCACGCAGGCGGCGGCGGCCCTCGGGCGCGCTCTCGTCGGCGGACATCCCGGTCGCCTGCCGGACCATCTCCATCAGCGGCCAGTAGGTGATGCCCTCGCCGTAGGACAGGCAGCGCCCGGTGAGCACCGTCGCCCGCGGCGCCATCGCCTCGCAGAACTCCCGGACCATTCGGGACTTCCCGATACCGGCCGGGCCGAGCAGGGTGAACAGGTGGCAGGTGCGTTCCTCGATCACCTGCTCGAGGGCGTCGTCGAGGCGGCGGCGCTCCCGCTCCCGGCCGATCACGGGGGCGGCGAAACCCTCGGGCGCGAACCGCGCCCCCGGCCCGATCCCGGGGTGAGCCAGGTCGATCAGACGGTGGGCCCGCAGCGGTGCCTTCTTGCCCTGGACGACCAGCGGCCCGACCGGTTCGGCGCGCACGTGCGGCCGGATCAGCCGCAGGGTGGCGTCCGCGATGAAGATCTCGCCGGGGGCGGCGGCCTCCTCCAGCCGGGACGCGACGTTGACGGCGTCCCCGGTGATGCCGCCGCCCGTCCCCGGCCCGCCGACGGTGACCTCGCCGGTGTTGATGCCGATGCGGATGCGGAAGCGGAACCCCCAGTCACGTTCCAGGTCGGCGTTGAGCACGTCCATGCTGGCGCGGATCCCGCATGCGGCGCGGGCGGCCCGCAGCGCGTCGTCCTCGTGCAGGACGGGGATGCCGAAGACGGCGAACACGGCGTCCCCGATGAACTTCTCGACGCTGCCCCCGTGCGAGGAGATCACCTCGCGGGCGGCGCTGAAGAACCGCCACATGACCTGTTGCAGCGGCTCGGAGTCGATCTGCTCGCCGATGGCCGTGTAGCCGGTGACGTCGCAGAACAGGATCGTGACGGTCTTGCGGGCGCCGATCCCGAACGTGGGCTGGGGAGTACCACAGGAGAAGCAGAAGCGT
The DNA here is from genome assembly GCF_900634755.1 of Protofrankia symbiont of Coriaria myrtifolia. Classification (NCBI taxonomy): domain Bacteria; kingdom Bacillati; phylum Actinomycetota; class Actinomycetes; order Frankiales; family Frankiaceae; genus Protofrankia; species Protofrankia symbiont of Coriaria myrtifolia. The sequence continues at coordinate 28,670 of NZ_CAAAFS010000356.1, read as the reverse complement.
GCTTCCTCCTGATTGGCCTTTCCGCATGTCGGGCAGGCGACCATGTGCCGGATCGTAGGCCGGAGAACCGCCGTACGGGACGGGATGGCGATGTCAGTCGTTTCCGGTGATCGTGATCTGTCCCACAGTGGCGAGGAATGCGTCCCGATCCGGTCACGCCTGGTTCATGCCAGTCTGGAATCCTGGCCGGCGCCCGCCGGATCGGTCGTGTTTCCCGTCCGCCGCCGTGCCCTGCCGGTCGATGCGCAGGCCATCTCCGGTTCATCCCCGATCCATCTCCGATCGATCGTTGGTCGATCGTCGACCGCGGGCGGCGCCCGGCCGGCCACCCGCATCAACCAACATCCGGCTGACACGGCCTAAGCTGGACGGTGTGGCGACTGGACATGCAGGACACGGGTGTCTATGGGCCAATGCCGCAACCCGTGCCCGGAGCGTGGCAGGTGCCGCCGCGGCGGTCGGGCTGACGGCGCTCCTGCTGGCCGGCTGCGGGTCGTCCGGGAGCGACATCGAGATGTCCGCGCCACGAGCCTCGGCCACGGGCTCCCCGGGCGGGCCGAGTGAACGCTCCGGGCCGCCACCGGCCGCGACCGGCGGGACGGACACCGCCGCCCCGGGCACGCAGGCATCTCCGGGCACGCAGGCCTCCCCGGGAGCGTCCGATCCCGCCGCGCCGGGCGACGTCCCCGACACCCTGCTGGATCCTGACTCGTCGTACTGGCCGCCCGCGGTGTTCGTGGGCCAGCCGTGCGTACCCGCGCGCGACATCGCCCCACGACAGGCCATCAACGGGCTGATCCTGTACTGCCAGCGGACGGACCCGGGTCAGCCGCGCTGGGGGCTGGCCAGCCCGCCGCCGCCCGAACCGGCCGCTCCCGTGCCGAACGCCGAATGCACCGTCACCGACACCGGCCAGGTTGTTCAGGGGGCCAACGGGCGTCCCGTGATCTGCCTGCGCGATCCCGACGGCAACCTGCGCTGGGGGGACGTCTCGTAGGCCGTCTCCGGCGGATCGTCGTCCGCCCCGGGCGTACGTATCCGGGACGGTTTTCCAGGCGGCCGGCCGGGTCTCGGAAGCCGCGGCGAAGGAACCGCGGCGGAATCCGGGCGCGGGAGAAGAACGATCGTTTTCTCCGGTGATGGCGTGGGAGTCTTCCCGTCGCGGAGTCAGGCGCCATAGAGCGCCACAGAGCCGGACGCCTTTCCATCGCGTCCACGCGGAGAGTTTCGCTGCGCCATGTCATTCGCTACGCAATGTCATGGGTCTGGCTCGCTCCGGCTCGTTGTTCCGAGTTCCACGCATCTGTACCAAGGATGGTTACCGGCGGGTAGCATGGGTACGAGTTACTGGCCAGTAGGAGTACGCCGGCCCCATCGGTGAGCACCGAGGCCGGCTCTTCCCCGGGAGACAGCCATGGGGCACTACAAGAGCAACCTCCGCGACATCGAGTTCAACCTGTTCGAGGTGCTGGGTGTCGACAACACGCTCGGGCATGGCCCGTTCGCCGACATGGATCGCGACACGGCCCACGAAGCACTCGCCGAACTCGACAGACTGGCCACCGGCCCGATTGCCGAGTCGTTCGCGGACGCCGACCGCAACCCGCCGGTCTTCGACGCCAGCTCCGGCAGCGTCACCCTGCCGGAGTCGTTCAAGAAGTCCTACGCCCAGCTCATGGAAGGCCAGTGGTGGCGGCTGTTCGTGCCGCCGCACCTCGGGGGGATGGGCGCGCCGCCCTCGGTCGCATGGGCCGCCTCGGAGCTGGTCCTCGGGGCCAATCCGGCGGTGTTCATGTACATGAGCGGGCCCACCTTCGCGGCGATTCTCGACCGGCTCGGCACCGCCGAGCAGAAGGACCTCGCCCGGCTGGCGATCGAACGCCAGTGGGGCGCGACCATGGTCCTCACCGAGCCCGACGCCGGCTCGGACGTGGGCGCCGGGCGCACCAGAGCGGTACCCCAGCCCGACGGCAGCTGGCACATCGAGGGCGTGAAGCGTTTCATCACCAACGGTGACTGGGACGTACCGGAGAACATCTTCCACCTCACCCTGGCCCGGCCGGTCGGCCACGGTCCGGGCACCAAGGGCCTGTCCATGTTCCTGGTGCCGAAGTTCCTGGTGGACCCGAACACCGGCGAGCCCCGCGAGCGCAACGGCGTCCACGTCTCCAACGTCGAGAAGAAGATGGGGCTGAAGGTCTCCGCCACCTGCGAACTGCGCTACGGCGAGAAGCAGCCCGCGGTCGGCTGGCTGGTCGGCGACGTCCACGACGGCATTGCCCAGATGTTCGAGGTCATCGAGTACGCCCGGATGATGGTGGGCACCAAGGCCATCGCGACACTGTCCACCGGCTATCTCAATGCGCTCGAGTTCGCCCGGACCCGGGTCCAGGGCGCCGACCTGACCCGGCTGCTGGACAAGACCGCGCCGCGCGTCACGGTCATCCACCACCCGGACGTCCGGCGGATGCTGATGGTGCAGAAGGCGTACGCGGAAGGCATGCGGGCGCTCGTCCTGTACACCGCCACGATCCAGGACAGGGTCGCCCTGGCGCAGGCGGCGGGTACCCGGGACGAACTCGCCGAACGGCTCAACGACCTGCTGCTGCCCATCGTCAAGGGCGTCGGCTCGGAACGGTCCTACGAACTGCTCGCGACATCCCTGCAGGTCCTCGGCGGCTCCGGCTACCTGCAGGACTATCCGATCGAGCAGTACATCCGGGACGCCAAGATCGACACCCTGTACGAGGGCACCACGTCCATTCAGGGGCAGGACTTCTTCTTCCGCAAGATCGTGCGGGACCGGAGTACGGCGCTGGGTGCGCTGCTCGGCGAGATCCAGGCATTCGCCAAGGGCGACGCCGGCGACGGCTCGTTGCGACGCGAACGGGAGGTCCTCGGCGTCGCGCTGGACAACGTCCAGTCGATGGTCGGCACACTGGTCGGTTTTCTCACCAGCGTGGCGGAGGATCCCCGCAACGTGTACAAGGTCGGCCTCAACACCACCCGGCTGCTGATGAGCGTCGGTGACCTCGTCATCGGCTGGCTGCTGCTGCGCCAGGCCGAGGTCGCGGAGAACGCGTTGGCCGCGCGGGGGGCGGCGGGGACCCTGTCAGCCAGGGAGCGGGCCTTCTACGCGGGCAAGGTGTCCGCGGCCCGCTGGTTCGCCGCGAACGTGCTGCCCGAACTGTCCGCCCGGCTCGGCGTCCTGGCGGCCACCGACCTCGACCTGATGGACCTCCCCGAGGAGGCGTTCTAATAGCCAGCAGACTGGTAGCTGGTAGCTCTGGGTAGCTGCCTGGTAGGCAGGTGGCGCGGGCAGGTGCCCCGTCCGCGCCACCGGACCCGTGCCCGCGCCGCCTGCCCGGATCCGGCGTGCCGGGCCGGGTAGGCCCGGCGGAGTCCCGGGCCGCAGCCCGGACCCGGGACTGGTCCTGGGCCGTCTGACGGTAGATCGTCGACCGGGGACGGCCCCAGTGCGTGCCGGATACGCCCTGGGATGTGCCTAGGACGTGCGCAGCGGCGGGAACGCCTGGTCCAGTTCGTTGCGCATGTCCCGTTTGAGCAGGTCATCGGCCTCGGAGGCGCCCTGCCCCTCCAGGAGGAACCGGGCGACCCGCAGCGTCAGGTCGACCCGTTCGGCAAGATTGAGAGCGCCGTTGAAACGTCCGCTGGAGCCTGCGGAGGTCAGGACCTTGGCGACGAACTCGTCCGCCGCCTGCAGTGCCTCCACGCGCGTCATGCGTTCCACCCCTTTGTGCCGGAAGCCGTACCGGAAGCCCTAAGCAAGGCGCAACCGTACCAGGCAAGCTTCTTCCTCCGTTGTCCACCCCATCCCACGCGCTTTGCTCCGGTTGGGATTTCTACTCGATCTGTTGTGTTTGTGCCGACGGGTACCCTCGAAGGTCCAACTCGCCTGCCTGCTCGTGGCAAATAGTAATTATTTGATGACAAATGATTACCGGCTGCTGTCCTGGTGGGCTGCCCGTGTCCTCGTCGGTGGGTCAGTTCCAGGCGAGGGCCACGGTCGGGTCGGTGAGCATCCGGGCGACGTCCGCAAGCACCCTGGAGCCAAGTTCGCCGTCGACGATCCGGTGGTCGAAGGTGAGGGCGAGCTGCGCCACCGTCCGGACGGCCAGTTCGCCCTCGTGCACCCAGGGCATCGGACGGATCGCCCCCAGCGCGAGGATCGCCGCCTCCGGCGGGTTGAGGATGGGGGTTCCGATGTCGACGCCGAACACCCCGACGTTGGTGATCGTGATCGTCCCGCCGCGTAGCGCCTCCGGTGTGCTCTTTCCGCCGCGGGCGGTGACGGTCAGCTCGTGCAGCGCGTGCGCGAGCTCGACGAGGCTCATCCGGTCCGCGTCCGCGATGTTCGGTACGACGAGCCCGCGCGGCGAGGCCACCGCGATCCCGAGGTTGACGTACCCGTGGACGGCGATCCGCGCGGGTTCGTCGCCGACCGCGTCCTCCCAACGGGAATTGATCATTGGTTGGCGGCCGACGGCCGTCAGCAGCGCCTTGGCGACGAACAGCAGCGGGGTCACCCTGACGTCGGCGAACTCGGGCAGCGCGGCCAGCCGGTCGCGGGCCGCCATCGTCTCGGTGACGTCCACGCTCACGAACTCGGTGGCCTGCGGCGCGTTCGCCACGCTGGACACCATCGCCTGCGCGGTCGCCCGCCGGACGCCCGTCACCGGGATACGGCGGACCCGGTCCTGGTCGGTGTCGTGGCCGTTCGCGAACGTCCGGGCCGCCTCGACGTCGGCGCGGCTGATCGTCCCGTGCGGCCCGGTGCCGACGACCGTGCCCAGGTCGACACCGAGGTCGCGGGCGAGCTTGCGCACCGGTGGTTTCGCGAGCACGGCGACGGCCTGGGCCGACCGCCGCGGCCCGGCGGAACTGTCGACCGGCCGCGGGCTGCCGGGTCGACCAGCGGGCTGCGCCGACCCGCGCGTCGCGGGCCAGCCGGCCACCGCTGTCGAGGCTGCCCCGTCCGTCCTGCCTGCCGGGTCCTGGCGCCTGTCTGCCGGGTCCTGGCGCGCGCTTCGGCGCGAGGCCCGCCGGGACACCCCGGACGCCCCGCGCGGGCCGTACCCGACCAGCACGGGCATCCGCTCGTCGCCCCGCTCGTCCGAACCGGACGCGGCCGGACCAGGCGGGTGGCCGGCTGCGGGATCCGGGCCGGACGCGGCAGGCGCCTGACCGCGCCGCCGGCCCTTCGCGGCACCCGGACCGGCCGTGACGGGGCTGGCGCCGCCTGCCGTGGCGTCCGCGCCAGCCGCCCTGTGAATGCTGTTGGCGCTGGATTCGGCGCTGTCGGTGGCGGCGTCCACAGTTTTGGTTCCGCCGCCGGTTTCGCCGCCGGCGCCGGTGTCGATGGTCACCAGTGGCTGCCCCACCTCGACCGTGTCGCCCGGCTCGGCGTGCCGGACAGCCAGCACGCCCGTGAACGGGGAGGGCACCTCCACCAGCGCCTTGGCGGTCTCCACCTCGGCGATCGGCTGGTTGACAGCGACGTGCTCACCCACCTCCACCAGCCATCGGACGATCTCGGCGTCGGGCAGGCCCTCACCCAGGTCGGGGAGCCGGAACTGCGCACGTGACACGGTGACCTCCAACTGGTGGCCGGGGACAACCGATGACCGGGAACGGCCGATGACCGGCGCCCGGTCCTGCGGCATCACGAAGGCTTTTGAACATCTCGCTGTCGGTGGGCGGCCGGTACGGGTAGATATGGGCCGGTAGGGGTCGATACGGGTCAGCAGATGCCGGTCAGTAGCTGAACGATCGGTCCACGGCGTCGAGCACCCGGTCGACGTCTGGCAGGTAGCGCTCCTCCAGACGAGATGGCGGATACGGGGTGTCGTATCCCGTGACACGTAGCACTGGGGCTTCCAGCGAGTAGAACGCCTTCTCGGTGACCCGCGCGGCGATCTCCGCGGACAGGGACACGTTCGACGGCGCCTCGTGCACCACCACCAGCCGCCCGGTCCGCCGGACGGACGCGAACACGGGCGACAGGTTGAGCGGGGACAGCGTGCGCAGGTCGATCACCTCGAGCTCGCGCCCCTCCTCGGCCATGACGGCGGCCGCGTCCAGGCAGGTCCGCACCATCGGGCCGTAGGCGACCAGCGTCGCGTCGTCCCCGGGGCGCACGACCCGACTGACGTGCAGCGGAGCGGCCGCCGACAGCGGCAGGCCGGTGGTGACCTCGGCCTTGTCCCAGTAGCGGCGCTTGGGCTCGAAAAAGATCACCGGGTCGTCCGTGGCGACAGCCTGGCGGATCATCGTGTGGGCGTCGACCGGGTTGGAGCAGGCCACCACCTTCAGCCCGGCGGTGTGGCAGAAATATGCCTCTGGTGACTCACTGTGGTGTTCGACCGCGCCGATGCCTCCGCCGCAGGGGATCCTGACCGTCACGGGCAGGCGGACACGGCCCCGCGTCCGGTAGTACATCTTGGCCAGCTGGGTGACGATCTGATCGAAGGCGGGGTAGACGAAACCGTCGAACTGGATCTCGCATACCGGCCGGAACCCGCGCATCGCCAGCCCGATCGCCGTCCCGATGATCGCGGATTCCGCGAGCGGGGTGTCGATCACCCGTTCCTCGCCGAAGTCGGCCAGCAGCCCGTCGGTGATGCGGAAGACCCCGCCGAGCCGGCCGACGTCCTCGCCCATCACGACGACTCTCGGATCGTCATCCATGGCCGTGCGCAGCCCCGCGTTGAGGGCCTTGGCCAGGGTCAGCGTCGACGACCTGGCCGCGGCGACCCGCGGGTGCGACGTGGCCACAGCACCCTGCTGGCGTGGGGTGGTCGCGGCACCCTGCTGGCGCGACGCGGTCGCGGTGTCCTGCTGGCGCGGCATGGTCACAGCGCCCTTCCGGTGCCGCGGGCCGTCGCCACGGTGACCGTCGGCACCGGCCGGACCACTGTCGCCCGGCCACCCGCGCCCGCCCGGGCGGCCGCGGGTGGCCCGCCCGGGCGGGCGGCTCGCTGGGCCGTCCCGGCCGGTCGGGACGGCCCGTTCCGGGGTACCGGCTCGCTCCAGTAGGACGCTTCACTCCGGTGGGACGGCTCGCTCTGGTAGGCCGGTTCGGCCTGGTCGGTCTGCTCGGCCTCGGTGAAGCCGGCCTCGGGGAGGTCGGCCTCGGTGAAGTCGGCGAACGTGGCCCGCGCGTCGACCAGTTCCTCGGTGTCGTGCACGTACACGTGGTCGAACAGGCTCAGCGGAGCCGGGTCGGGCAGGTTCAGGCACCGTTGCCGCAGGGTGGCCGCGAGCGCGTCGGCCTCCCGGTCCAGGGCGGCGGCCGCGTCGTCGTCCAGCAGCCCACGGCCACGCAGGTAGGCCGCCATCCGCTGGACAGGGTCGAGGGCGCCCCAGCGCGCGAGCTCCGACGCCTGGCGGTAGCGGGACGGGTCGTCCGCGGTGGTGTGCGCGCCCATCCGGTAGGTGACCGCCTCCACCAGGGCCGGTCGTCCCTGGCGGGCCTGGTGGAGCGCCCAGCGCGTCACGGCCAGGGTCGCCAGCACGTCGTTGCCGTCCACCCGGACGCCGGCGATGCCGAACCCGCGGGCCCTGAAGTAGATCGGGACGCGGGTCTGCCGCCGTGTCGGCTCGGAGATCGCCCACTGGTTGTTCTGGCAGAAGAAAACCACCGGCGCCTCGAACACGCCCGCCCAGTTGAACGCCTCGTTGACGTCACCCTGACTGGACGCTCCGTCGCCGAAGTAGACCAGGGTCGCAGGCAGGTCGTCGCCGTCACCGGCGGTGCCGTCGCTGTCACCAGCGGTGCCGCCGGTGCTGTCGGTGGCGGGCCGGTGGGCCGTCCCGACCGGCCGGCGACCCAGACCCGTCCTGGCCTCCTTGGTGACCCCCATGGCGTAGCCGGTCGCGTGCAGGACCTGGGATCCCACCACGATCGCGTACGTCTGGAAGCCGTGTTCGTCCACGTCCCAGCCACCGTGGGCGACCCCGCGGAACAGGCCGAGAACGTCCAGCGGATCGACGCCCCGGCACCAGGCCACCGCATGCTCACGGTAGGTCGGGAAGACCATGTCGTCGGTGCGCAGCGCCCGCGCCGAGCCGACCTGGGCCGCCTCCTGCCCGCGCAGGCTCGCCCACAGGCCGAGCTCACCCTGGCGTTGCAGGGCGGTCGACTCCTCGTCGAGCCTGCGTGCGATCACCATGTCGCGCAGGAGCCCGACCAGGTCGGCGTCGGTGAGGTCGGCGAGGTACGGATCGTAGTCGGCCAGGGGCAGCCGGCGCCCGTCCGGTGTCAGCAGCCGGACCGGCGCGGTGTCATCGTCGCCGGCGCCGCTGCCGGCGTCCGCCGGGTCGCGTGGGACGGGTGCGGCGACGGTGTCGAGGCGGTCTGTGTCAGGAGCGGACTCTGTCTCAGCGGACTCTGTGTCAGGAGCGGACATGGCGTCCTCCGGTCGTCCTCGGCCGTTCCCGAGATCGTCGGTGACGGCCTGCGCGATGGGTGTACCCGGTGGATCTCCGTTGGTGTCGGCATCCACCGGACGCGTCCGAGGCGGCCGGCCACGCGGGTCGGCGGGACCGCCGCGCAGTAGACGATAGTCGTCCGGACGCGGTGAGCAAGCTCGGACACCCGGCCTGACCTCGACGAATCCGGCCCAGCCCGGCCCCGCCCCGGGGCCGGGCCAGCCGGTCCGGTCCCGGGGCTGCGGCCTGGCACCAACCTGCTCTGGGTCGATTCATCCGGCTCGTTCATCCGGCTTGGCCCGGGTCTGGACGGAGCCTGCTCGGCCGGGTGCCGGCCGGGTGCCGACCGGGTGCCGGCCGCGCGAACGACACTCCCTCGCGGCCAGGTCGCCCGACGGGCGGTCGGTGCCTCGGCCCGGATAGCGTGGTGCGGTGACAGTTGCGCAGACGCCCATCACCGCCGGTGAGCCGGAGCCGGTCGGGACGGAGCCGGTCGGGACAAGGTCGGCTGGGACAAGGTCGGCCGCGCCGGAGGCCGGCGTACCCGCCATCGCGGCCCGCCCCGCCGACCCGTCCGCCTCGGTGACGCTCGGTCAGGTCGGGATCTGGAGCGGCCAGTTCGACTACTCGCCGGCGTCCGTGGTGCGCGACGCCGTCGCCGAACTCGACGAACTGGGCTATCCCGCGGTCTGGACCGGCGAGGTCAGGGGCCGGGAGGTGCTGGTCACCGCGGGGCTGATGCTCGCGGCGGCGCCACGGCTGACCGTCGCCACCGGCATCGCGCAGATCCTCGCCCGGCACCCGCAGACGATGGCGGCCGGGCAACTGACGCTGGCCGAGGCATTCCCCGGCCGGTTCCTGCTCGGCGTCGGCGTGTCGCACGCGTCCCTGATGGAGATCCGCGGGGTGCCGTACACCAAACCGCTCACGCAGATGCGCGCCTACCTCGACGAGATGGACGCCAGCGCCCGGGAGCAGTACCGGGCAATTCCGCCGGCGTCGTCACCGCGGGTGCTCGCCGCGCTCGGGCCGAAGATGCTGGAGCTGGCGCGCGCCCGGGCGGACGGCGCCCACACGTTCTTCGTGCCGCCGGAGCACACCGCGAGCGCCCGGGCGATCCTCGGGCCGGGCAAGCTGCTCGTCCCGGAGCAGGCGTTCGTCCTGGACACCAACCCCGAGACCGCGCGGGAACTGGCCCGGCGGCACACCGGCTCCTACCTGCGGCTGCCGAACTACACGAACAACCTGCGCCGGTTCGGCTTCACCGACAGCGATTTCGCGGACGCGGGTTCGGACCGGCTCGTCGACACGATCGTGCCCTGGGGCGACCCGGACGTCCTGCTCGGCCGGATCAAGGAGCATCTGGACGCCGGCGCCGACCACGTGTGCGTCCAGGTGCTTGACCCGGACCGCCGCGGGCTGCCCCGCCGGCAGTGGCGGGAACTCGCCCCGGCGCTGGTCAGCCCACCCGGCGGGAGCCGTCCGGAGCAGGGCGCCGGCCGCTAGCCAGGCCGAGCCGACAGCCGGCCGAGCCGGCAGCCGCTCAACAACGGGTCGCGGACACCGTCCGCGACCGTCCGCACAGGTAATGATCCAGAAGTGTTTGTCGTTCTGTACGGTTTTCGGCCCGTGAGCGTACACAGCGACAAACTCGCGGTGATCTTTTCTGGCGGTCGGGAGCGCATGTCCGTGCCATCGTTGGCCTCGCCGTCCGCGCGGCTACGTATGGTTACGGTACGGATGTCGTTCAGCTTGGAGGGGCCGCGGCGGCGCAGCCGGCGCAGGTCCCGTAGATCTCCAGGGTGTGGGCGACGTCGGTGAAGCCCGCGGCCGCGGCGACGCGGTCGGTCCACGCCTCGATCTCGGGCCCCTCGACCTCGACGGTCCGGCCGCAGTGGCGGCAGACCAGGTGATGATGATGGTTGTCGGTCGCGCAGCGGCGGTAGAGAGTCTCCCCGTCGTCGCGGCGCAGCACGTCGACCTCGCCCCGGTCGGCGAGGACCTGCAGATGCCGGTAGACGGTGGTCAGGCCGACGGCCTGCCCCATGTCGCGCAGGTGGGCGTGCAGGTCCTGGGCGCTGGTGAACGCGTCGATCTCGGCCAGCGCGGCGCAGACGGCGTCTCCCTGACGGGTGGCCCGGACAGTGGTTCCACGGCCGAGCATGGCCCGGCGGCCACCGCCACCCGGCCCGGCCCGCGATGGTTCCGTGGCGGGCGCGGCCCCCCGGGACGATGCCGTCGGGGCGGGGGTCGCTCGGCTGGATTCGGCACTGGACACAGCCTTCACTCTCTCACCGTACGTCGGCCGGGGCCCCGGCCGACAGGTCTCTGTCAGATCAGGAGACGGAACGTCAGACCAGGAAGACGGAACGGTTTCGACACGGGCCTCTTCGCGACTGGAATCACACACCGTTACTCATGTCCGACATCCCGCGGCGGCAGATCCAACGCTCTCAGCCGTAGGTGAAAACCGCTGCCGACGCGCCGTTTTCCACCTACGGCCTGCGTGGGTGTAGGTGGAAAACGCTGTCATCACAACCTGTTCCACCTACTCCTCCATCGCCCCACCTACGGCTTCCGCGGTGGGACGGCCGCCAGCGGGCGGTCGCAGCCGCGCCGGCGGCCATCGGCGGCCGCCGGCGGGTGCCGGCGATACCGTGGCGGTCCAGCTCCCTCGGTCGGTGCGGTTGCGCGGCGGCCACCATCTCGTCCCGGCGCCGTTCCTGACCGATCCGACTCCTGACCGGACCCGAACCGGTTACGGCCGTCATCGTCAGATCCGTGCCCGATGGCGCCAAGAACCACCAATATCCGGCGAAATGAATACGTCGGGTAAACCCGGCCGGCGATTCCGTCATCCCCGACTGGTCCGAATTCTGCCTGTTCGGACTCTTCTGCACGAAAAAGGTGAATCCGGGTATCCTGCCGCAGGCGGGTCAGCTCGGCACGTGTTGTGGCTCGAAGGTGGGCAGTCCGTCCCGGCGGTGGACCGTTTCCCCCTGGGCGTAGGCGGTGAGGAACCTGCTGATGCGGCTCACCGCGTCGGTGAGGTCGTCCACGTCCGGCAACGTGACGATCCGGAAGTGATCGGGTCGCGGCCAGTTGAAACCCGTGCCCTGCACAACCATGATTTTTTCGGCCAGGAGCAGGTCCAGGACGAGCCGTTCGTCGTCGGTGACCGGGTAGACGTCCGGATCGAGCCGCGGGAACGCGTACAGCGCCCCTTTCGGCTTCACGCACGACACGCCCGGAATGTCGTTGAGCAGCTTCCACACCACGTCCCGCTGCTCGTGCAGGCGGCCACCGGGCAGGACGAGGTCGCCCGCGCCGCTGTCGTCCTCGAGCGCGGCCCGCATGGCGAACTGGCCCGGGACGTTGGCGCACAGCCGCATGTTGGCCAGGATGTTGAGCCCCTCGACATAGCTGGACGCGTGCGTGCGCGGGCCCGAGAGCACCATCCAGCCGGAGCGGAAGCCGGCCAGCCGGTATGCCTTGGACAGCCCGTTGAACGTCACGCACACGACGTCCGGGGCGAGGGCCGCGGTGGAGATGTGCTCGGCGTCGTCGTAGAGGATCCGGTCGTAGATCTCGTCCGAGAAGATCATCAGGTTGTGCTGGCGGGCGAGTTCGACGATGCCCTCGAGGATCTCACGGTCGTAGACCGCGCCGGTGGGATTGTTCGGGTTGATCACTACGATCGCACGGGTGCGCGTGGTGATCCTGCTGGCCAGGGCGTCGAGGTCCGGCATCCAACCGGCCGACTCGTCGCACAGGTAGTGGACGGGCCGCCCGCCACACAGGCTGACCACGGCTGTCCACAGCGGGTAGTCCGGCGCCGGGAGCAGCACTTCGTCGCCGTCGTTGAGCAGCGCCTGCAGCGACATCATGATCAGTTCTGAGACGCCGTTGCCGAGGTAGACCCCGTCGGGATCGATACCGGTGATGCCCTTTCCGTTCGCGTACCGGACCGCGGCCGTGCGGGCTGAGAGCAGGCCCTTGGAGTCGCTGTAGCCCTGTGCCTCGGCGAGGCCGTTCACCACTGCCTCAAGGACCGCCGGTGGCGCGTGGAACCCGAACGGCGCCGGGTTGCCGATGTTCAGTTTGAGGATGCGCTGACCAGCGGCTTCCAGCTTCGTCGCCTGGTCCAGGACGGGGCCCCGGACGTCGTAGCAGACGCCGGTGAGCTTGTCGGACTGGGTGAACTCCATGAGCCAAGGGTAGGTGCACCGTCCACCGGGTTTTCTCGCCCATGACGAGTGGGCCACGCTTTTCGGAACCTCGGGCACGCACAGTGCAGGACCAACGGCCAACGGCGATGCGATCATGTTTGCGACATGCTGCCGGCGGGCGGGCTTTTCGGGCGATGCGGGTTTCCGGCGCATGGTGGGTTGAAGACGGGCGGTCATGCGTTTGCCGGCTCCGGTTTCCGTCGGGTCCGGGTGGTCCGGAAAGCGATCCGGATGGTTCGGATACCGATGGTCCGGAAGGCTTTCGGCCCGGAAGGCCCGCGGGCCCGAAGGTCTGCCGGGTCACTCGGATCCGCCGGGCTACCCGGTACGGATCACCCGCGGCCGTGGGTCCCGCGCCCGGCCACGATGCCCGCTCGCGATGCCCGCTCGTGATGTCCGGTAGTGATGTCCGGCCGTGGCGCCCAGCCGGGGCGTCCAGCGGATCATTCGATACCGGCCGTGTTCCGACAGCTGGATTCGGATGTCTGGGCGGCTATTCGGCGCGGTGCCGCGACGGATGGTGCCGCGGCCGATGATGCGGCAGGTGCTGGGGGCCGCCGCCGTGGTAGGTGGTGCGCAGCTTCTCCGGGGTGAGGGTGGCTGCTGCCGGTCCGGAGCCGAGCTGGCGGCGGTTGAGCAGCCAGACGCTGTCGCAGGTCAGATGGGCCAGCGCGAGATCGTGCGTGGACATCATGACGCTGGTGCCGGCCGAGCGCACGGCCGCCAGCGCGGACAGCAACGCCTGCTGGGAAAGGACGTCCACACCGTCGAACGGCTCGTCGAGCAGCAGCAGGTGCGGCTGCTGGGCGATGGCGCGGGCGAGGAGCACCCGCTGGCGCTGCCCGCCGGGCAGCGTCTCGAACCGGTCCCCGGCGCGGTGGGTGAGCCCGACCGTTTCCAGGGCACGTGCCGCGATGGCCCGGTCCGTGCGGGTGGGCTGCCGTACCCAGCCGAGCGAGCGGTAACGGCCCATGAGGACGGCTTGGGCGACGGTCACCTGCGGGTCGGGCCCGAGAGCGTCGACCTGCGGGACATAGGCGACCCGGCGGCGGGCCTGCATCGGTGGGCAGCCGAGTACCGTCACCGATCCGCTCACCACTGGGGCAAGCCCGAGCAGCGCTTTCATCAGCGTCGACTTTCCGGCGCCGTCCGGGCCGATGACGGCTACGGTACGGCCGCTTTCGACCGTTCCATGGACGTTCTCCAGCACCGGGACCCGGTCGTAGGCGACCGTCGCCCGGTCGAAGACCACGGCCGGGGACGTTCCGGGCTCTCGCGTTTCATCCGATACGGCCGGATCAGATGGTGGATCGGATACGACCCGCGGATCCGACGCGACCGGACCGATGGGGCCGTCCGGTCGGGTTGGCCGCCAGGCGGCCGTGACCGTGTCCTGTTCCGCGAGATCCACCGACCATACGACTGATTTCCTGAATGTGGAGCTCGACAACCACCGCGTTGCCTCGGTCATGCTCTGAGACGGTACGACCACTGGACGCGTCCGGCATTGCGGGCCGCTTCCCCACCGGCCATCTCACCCGCACAGGTTGATGCGGTCCACGCGGGCACGAACGGCCACGGACCCGCCGCCGCGGTTCCGGACCGTGATACCGGCCGTATCCAAAAAGATCATGATGACAGGTATCAGGTACGGCACGACGGGGAGCGCCGCTTTGAGCGATGGGAACGGGTTCGGCATCGATCGTCATGTGTGGTCGATCGTCATGTGTGACGGTCATGATGTGCGGTAGATGATGCTGACCCGTCGGTTCTGGCCGCGGCCCGCGCTGTTGTCCGAGCCGTCCGAGTTGGTGTTCGGCGCGACCGGGTTGGCGGCGCCGTGCCCGGTCGCCGAGACGAGGACGCCGGGCGGGGCCTTCGGACGCAGCAGGTTCGCGACGGCGTTCGCCCGCTGCTGGGACAGGATCACGTTGTACGCGGGCGTACCGGTGCTGTCGGTATACCCGTTGACGGTGATCGTGCCGGTCACCCTGCCGAGCTGTGCCGCGATGCCGTCGAGCTGCTCGCGGGCCGCCTTGGTCAGGTTGGCCGAGTCGAACGCGAAGAGCACGTCCGAGCTGATCGTCACGACCACGCCGGAGCCGTCACGCCTCTCGGTACGCAGCGTGACAACAGACCGCTCGACGTCGATCGGCCGGATCGCCGCCGCTGGATTGATCTCCCGGATCGACTCGATGATCGCCTGATCGGTTACTGTGGGTGCAGTCGTGGGGGCGTCCGTCGCGGCGCGGGCTGTCGGCACGCACAGCCACGACACGACGGCGGTGACCGACGCCAGCACGACCGCGCCGAGCCGGGTCAGCGTGGGCCGGGTCAGCGTGGACCCGGCCCACGCGGGACCGAGCTGTGCGGGGCCGGTCAGCGCGCTCGGCGTCCGCGTCCGCACGGGGCTCACCGGCCGACCGGGACGTCGTCGAACAGCAGCCGGTCGTCGGCGTAGACGTCGATCGTCCGCACGTCCGCGGGCGGCGCGGCAAAGGTGTACGAGGCGCTGACCGGGGTGTTGTTGGAGGTCTTCGTCTGGGGGCCGCTCGCGCCCAGCTCGACGTTGCGGCTGTCCTGGACGACGAGGTAGCGCTTCAGGTTGACGCTGTCGACCAGGGTCACCGCGGGGCTGTGCCCGTCGAACATGTCGAAGACCGAAATCTCCTTCTCCCGCGGGGCGCCGGTGTATCTCGGTGTCCACAGCAGAGTGAGCGTGCTCAGACGCCCGTCCGCCTTCAGACCGACCAGGCCGACCTCGACCGTCCCCGGGGTGCTGCCGGGCGCGCGGAAGCTGGCCGTCCGGCTGGCTGCCGGGACGCCGGCGGAAGCCGCCTGGCCCGTCTGGGCCGTACCGGCAGGCCCGGGGGCCGTCGTACCGCCGGATGCGGGCGTGTCGGACGAGCTGGAGCAGCCCATGGCGAACAGCGTGATGACGCCGATCAGGATGGTGAGGGTGGTGACCGGCGTCAGCCGGGTTCTCATCCGGTGGAGCATCCGGACCTCCCGCATGGATGCGACGACGGTGCGCGATCCCGATTATGCGGACAGGCCGGGGCCCACGGCCCATCGGTGGCCGGCTCTGTGGACAACTGGCCCGTTGGTGGCCGACCCGCGGAATGATCTGTGGATAATCCGCCCGCGGACGACCAGCCTGTGAACGGCCGTCGTCTCAGGCCGTTGGCCATTCCGTGCGGGGCCGCCGGCCGGGCCGGACGAGCCCGCGCCACCGCGGGGCAGGAAACCGTTCCGCGCTGCCGCCGGTCAGAAGGGCCGGACCGTTCCGCAGGGGATGCGGACAGGACTCGGGACAGTCCAGCCGGGTAGGGCAGGCTCGGACGGGTTTTCAGACGAGCCCGAGCAGCCAGCGGATCTCCCTGCCGAGCTCGCGTGGTTCGCGCAGCGGTGCCCGGAACGGAAGATGGATCTCCTCGGCTCCCGAAGGCCCCATCCGCCACATGTCCAGGCCCTGGTGGTCGAGCCGGGTGATCTGCGCGCCGGCGAGCTCCCGCGCGTGTCCCGACCGCACGATCCTCACCAGCCTGGGGCCGGCGGGCTGCCGCGCCCCGCGGCCCTGGTCGGTGTCGACGGCGACCGTGTGTTCGGCGAGGCGGCGGATCTGCTCGGCGTGCACCGTGTTCAGATGCGCCACCAGATCCGGCGCGTAGGCCGCTATCAGGTCCGGCTCGGCCAGGGCGTAGGCGATCAGGTCGATACGGGTCCCACAGCCACCGGCGGCCCGGGCTCGCCCGCGGTCGCGTTCACCCGCGGCCCGTGGTGCCCGCCGGCTGCTCCCTGTCGTGGCTTTCTCGGGCGCGGTCGGCCGCGGTCTGGGAAGGTCTGCCGATCCGGTCCCGCCGCGATCCGTTCCGCTGTGATCTATTTTGTCATGATCTATTTTGTCATGATCCGATGACGGCTGGGCCGCCGCGCCGCCGGGATCCGTGGGAGTGAGCAGGTAGAGGGCGACTTCGGCGACGATCATCGCGATCGCGACGAGATCATGATCGTGCCCGCACGAGCCGAGGGGTGGCCGCGGTGTCGGGCAGCCAGGCCCGGCCAGCCGCGCGATGACGTCCGTCGCCGGGCCGGGAACGACGCGCAGGGAGCCGGAGAGGACGAGGCGCTCACCCTGCGGCCCGTGAATGTCGACCCGCGCTGTCGGGGAGCTGCCGGCCGCGTGCGCGGGCGGGCTGCCGGCCGTGACGAGCAGGATCGGCTCGCCACCGTCGTCGAGCAGGCCGACCCGGCCGCAGAGGCGTTCGTATGGCAGCGTCAGCAGAGCGTGTCGGGCTCCGGCGATCACGGTGCGGGCCCGGCTGGGCGTCGCTTCCTCGAGCGGTGTCGGTGCCGTCACGATACCCTCCGCTAAAATATGATTACCTTCCCTTAAGTAAGGCTAACCTAATTAGCCGCCGGTCTGCGTGCAATGGAACAGCAGTGGATCGCAAAAGATCACACTAGGTTATGTTGATCACATTGACAAGAATGCTGGTGGTACTGTAAAGGCTGCGAGTGCGCGTGGACGGCGCCCACCGCCCACGGCGTGCGGTCGCCGGCAGATTGAGTATGAAGAGTAGATCTCTTCTACGTTTCTTCTACGTTTCTTTCGCGTTCTACGGTGTCTGCCTACAGCGTCCGCTGGATCCGCTGGAGCCAGCGGTGCGGAAGCCGCTCGGGGCGTCGGGAGGTCAGGACGTCGACAGGGCCGAGGTCGCGAGGTTGCTCCGGGAGCGGTTCCGGTCGGTGTCGCTCGACACGTCGCGGGCGGCCCTCGACGTGTCGAGGACGGCGCCCGGCGCGTCGCGGACGGGACGGCGGCATGGGTGGGGGAGCGGGGGCGCCCCGGGTGATGCCCGACCGGCGCCGTTCGACTCTGACGGTGAACGGTTTTCGGTTGGCTATAATACGTGAAGTGTTGATTTTGGATGACAGTTTGGATGACGTTGTCGATCCAAAACAATATACGAACAACTACCGTAGAGAACGGCTGCGATCCGCTGGGTTGACGGAGGTCTCCGGCATCCTGTGAGGCCTCCGGTCGCATGAGAAGGATTGCGATCATCTGGTCTTTGGTCGGTAGGCTGTTGGAGCCTCCGGACTTCCCAGGTCGGCATCCGGACCTCCTGGATCGGCTTCGCCGCTCCGGCGGGAGCCCCGGATTCGGTGGGAGTCCGAGCGCGAGGAGGAGCATGATCATGCGGCCTTTGGCCAACTGGCCATCAGATGTTCCGCGACGTCGAGGCCTCGGCGAGGAGGTGCTGGGTGATCTTCAAATGGGTGGGTGACGGTCGCCCCTATCCCGATCACGGGCTGAGCCAGCGGGAGTGGGCGGCGATTCCGCCGCGCCAGGTCAGGCTGGACCAGTTGGCCACCACCAAACGAGTGCTCGCGCTGGACGTCCTGCTCGACGAGGACTCGACCTTCTACGGGGATCTGTTCCCCCACGTCGTCGACTGGGACAACACGCTCTACCTGGAGGACGGACTGCACCGGGCCGTCCGTGCCGCGCTGCAGCAGCGCAACTCGATCCATGCTCGGGTGCACGTTCTCCAGCAGCCCCAGCCGGGGGCGGACCCGGCGACCATAGCCGGCTCCCGGCTGAGGGTCAGTCCCCACTGATCAGATAGGTGGTGAAGGTGTCATCACCGACCTTGCCGAAGATGTACGGCGGGCAGTCGCCGGACGGCTTGTAAGCGACAATCGGCTTCCACACGGGCAGGCGGGAGACCTGGACGAGGGAGCCGCCGGCGAGGTCGCGGGCCTCCACCAGCGTACGGTCACGCTCGTTGCTCCGTTCGTACCACGCCCCACACCAGCGGATCTCCTTGGGTCTGCTCGTCCATGCGGGGGTGTGGAAGAACCACAGCAGATATATCTCGCGGAACACCAGGGCCATCACGAGGATGGTCAGCAGCGCCCGGACGAAGTTCCCGGCCCGGCCTGACGCGAGAACGGGGCTCACAGGACCAGAAGCCTAAAGCGTCCCGGATAGATCTTCAGTAGCGCATGCGGGTGTGTCTACTCATCGGGGGTGAACAGGCCATAGCGGTTTTGAAGTCGGTGGCGCGGCGCGGGGGATGTCCGTTGCCGCTGGGTCAGGGCGCGCCGGTCGACTTTCAGATCATTCAGGGCTGTTCCGGGGCGGCTTGATCGTCCACCGTGACCTGGTCCCCGATTCTGATCGTGCCGTCGGAACGGACGGCGGCATACACCCCGCAGTTGATGTGTCCATAGTGGGCCTGTAGTTCCTTCGGAATCCTGATGTCACGCTCGCCCGTCCGCGGGTTGACCGTGGTCGCGGCGCACCGGCCGGTGGGGACGAGCGCCTTGGCACGCACCCCGCCGAGGTCGATCTCGTGTCCGACCCAGTCCAGTTCCGACCAGGCGTCGACATCGTCCACATAAATGTTCGCCCGGAAGCGCAGATGGTGGACGTCCGTTCCCAGCCGGTCCGCGATGTCGCGGACAGAGGCCAGATTGATGATCGAAATGGCTCGCATCATATCGGCGGAGACAATGGAGGCATCGGTGAACCGGTGGCTGTCGGAGCCGGCCACCAGCCGTGGCCGGTCTCCGTGCAGGGTGTCGGCGAGCAGCGTCGCGAAGTAGTCCTCCACCGCTGTCCGGTCCCGAGCGTTACCCAGGTCGGCGGTCAGCTTCCCGACCGGGTGGTCGAGGGTGAGCAGACCGGTGGCGGCGTCGTACCGGCTCGCGACGCGGGCCAGCTCCGCGTTCTTCGCCAGCATCAGAAAGCGGGTCTTCGACAGTCGCTGTGGATGTGCTTCGTCGAAAACGGTCTCGGGCCTTGCCAGTGCGTACACCCGGTCCATGAGGAGGCCCTCGCTCGCTGACAGCGTCATCGAGCCCAGCATCTCAGCCGACAGGCCCTTGATCGGATACCGGTACAGGTGAGCGATCCGAGGCACCCTCCCGACGCTACCGGCAGGGACGGCCGCCGACACAAAGGCGCCGGGGGACGACGGCCGGCGGGGAGCCGCGGCGGGCACCGGCCGAAGGCAGCACGAAGATTTTTCGTGTCGCCTTCGGCTCACCGGTGATCAGGATGTGGTCGTACCGCCGCGTCCGCCGCGCAGGGCGGCCACGCCGGCCCCGATGCCGATCAGGCCAACGACCAGGCCCGCGATGCCCAGCCCGCGGGCCGTGCCGTCGGAGCTGTCGACGCTGTGCGACGCCGTCGTGTCGGCCGTGCCGGTGCCGGCGGGGGACGCGCTGGCTGCCGAGGCGCCGTGCGCGTCCGCGCCGCCAGCGGCCGCCGCGGTGAGGGTCAGGGACGGCGCCGGGTGTTCGGGCTCGTCCTGACCGGGCTGGGCCACGTCGATCCAGCGCACGACCTCGCCGTTGCTGTAGGTCTGCAGGGCCTTGAACGCGACCGTGCCGGCCTGGGCGGGCAGCGGCCCGGCCGAGACGTTGAACACGGCGAACTCACCCGGCTTGATCGCGGTGTCGGCGGAGGACGCGGTCCAGGTGATCTGAGAGATCACTTCGGAGACGGAGCCGTCGTCGGTCTTGATGGGTTCGGCCAGCTTGGTCTTCGCGACCTGGTAGCTCCAGCCCAGGTGCGGCTCGATCGTCACCGAGCTGATCGGGGTGTCGGTCGGGAACTGGATCTCCAGTTTGGTCGTGGAGGCGTCGTCCCGTTCGGTCGGGATCTTGAATGACAGGGTGGTGTAACTGCCGGCAGCCGCTGATTTCGGCTGCACGGTGACGTGCGCGGACGCCGGCAGCGCAAAGGCGATCACGCCGGTGAGGGCGGCGCCGAGCACGGCGATGCCACGGGTGGTGCGGGACATACCGATCCTTTCGGAGAGCCTGCCTCCCGCGGACGGCGTGACAGTGGTTTTTCACGTCGCCGGTGGAGCGGCGGGAGCATGTGCGTACGGGGCGTCAGCCCGGGCCCGCGCACACCTCACCCACACAGACGGTGAATCCGGCCCGGCGCGCCGAGGTCTACCGGCCTGACGCGGGCTGGCCGGTAGATCATGCTGGTCAGGCCAGTGCCGGTCAGCCAGTGCCGGTCGCCCCGCAGACCCGTTCGCCGTCGCCGGATCCGACAGACGCGAATCCGGGCAGCGGGCGTGCATCGGGCCAGCGCTCGCCGAGCCGGCCGGTCCGGCGGCGGACGCCGTCCACAGGCAGAACAGGGCACGCGGGGCAGGGCACGGAGTGAGGTGACGCGTGGCGGATGCGGACGCGTGACGGTCAGGCCGGTTGTGGCCGGACCCTCGGGTGGGACCGGCCGGCGGCTGTACGGCGGGCCGGCGGCCCACGTCGTCTGCCGGCGCGGACGAACAGGCATCCGCCCATGGACGCCGACGGCGCGGACGCGGCGAGCGGACATCCACCGGGCATGCCGGGGGCGCGGGTGGCCGCTGGCCCGATCGTGAGCGGGATGCCGCACCGCGCCGCGAACCGGTGGGTGGACCGCAGCAGCCTGTCGACGCGGCGGGCGAGCATCCCGAACCGGGCGGCCGCCGAACGCAGGACGTTCGTGCTCCACAGCCCCTTCTCGGCATGGCGGAGCATGCCGGCGACGAGCCCGGCCGCCACGGCGTGCACGGCGCTCATGACAGCTCCGTCGTGCAGGACCGCGTCGGACGCCGTGCCGGCGCCGTGCGCTGTGGCCGCGTCGTGCGCTGTGACCGCAAACGTGGCGTGCAGGACGATCTGGGTCAGGCCGACCCCGGCGAGTACGGCGATGGCATGGCGTTCCCGCCCGGCAAGCCCGTACGCGATGCGGGTGATCAACCCGAAGGCCCCCAGGAAGATCGTCATTGACGGTCGGTGACCGTCGGCGGCGGTGTGCGCCGCCACGGCGAGGCAGACCGAGGAGCCGGCGAAGACGGACGCGCGCATGCCCCGCCCGGCAGCCGTCCCGGCGACAGCGGGTGTCGCGGCGGCGGGTGTCCTGGCGACGGCGGGCAGCGCCGTGCGCGCGTTCACGGCGGTCAGCTTGCCATATCCCGCCGGGTAGGGAGCATGTCGGTCGGTTGCCGGCCGTCGTGTGGCAGGCCGGCGTGATCCGGGCCGGCCTGTCCCGGGTCGCTGTGGTGGCGGCTTTTCCGCCCCGTACCGTCCGGCCCGCGTGACGCGCGCTGGCGGGACGCCAGTGCCGTGGCGGCGAGCAGGCCCAAGCCGATACCGATGGTGACCGCGGTCAGCGTCCGGGCGAGGCCGATCGGCCCGGCGATCGGGGCGCTGGACCGGTACAGCACGCCCAGGTCGCCGAAACCGCCGACCATGGCGATGACGAAGCCCGCGGTCCCGGCGAGGTAGCGGCCCGCGCTCGAGCGCCGTAGCAGCAGGACGGCCGCGGCCAGCCCGAGGATCCAGGCGGTCATCTCGACGATGTTGCCGTAGACGAACCCCGAGAGCCGGCCGCTGGCCCGGGAGCAGGCGATGAGCACCGAATGGGTGACGTCCACCCCGACGATCACTGTCACGGCCGTGGCCAGCGCGGCGTCGCGGCGCCGGTGCAGCCCGCTGGCGGCTGCCGCGGCGGCGACAGCCGCGGTGAGGACGAGCCACGGCACCGGCGACGGTCCGGGAACCCAGTCGAGGGTGCCGGCGTCGAGGACCGCCTGGTCGTCCACGGTCAGGGGGATCGTCCAGGTGTAGATCTGGTGGAAGCGGCCCGGGGCGGCCTTCACGGCCGGCGGGTCCTGCGTGCCCATCCAGTGGGCGCGGTGGTCGTGCCAGACGACGGTCCGGCCGTCGGCGATCTTCTCCCAGCGTGGCGTTGCCTTGGCGGCCCGGCTGTCGCCGGCCGGGCCGGAGCCGCTCGACCCGTACCGGTCACGGTTGAGATACGTGGCGGGTGAGGGCGTGTTCTGCCAGACGCCGGTGGAATCCACCCGCAGATAGGGCTCCTCGTCGTATCCCTTGACGACGACCGTGTGGTTGCCGGTGACGGTCAGTCGCACCCGGCTGCCGTTCTCCACGGGTACGAGGCTGACGCCGTCCACCGGCGGCCGCAGACCGGTCACGGTCGTGCGGAAGTTCGTGGCCGAGGCACCGTTGACGGAATGCGCCTGCGCCGGCCCGGCCGTGAAGACGAGCCGGCAGACCACGGCGCCCAGAAGCACGAGCGCACACCGCGACACGCCGACCGGCCGGACCCGGCCGGACAGCCTTCCGACAGCGGCGTTCACGAGATCTTCATGGTCGCGCGGTCTTCATACAGCCGGATTCTAGCCGGCCGATGAGCGGGAGCCGGTGATTCCTTGTCCGACGACGATCGCGGAAAACCGCTCGGCGATCCACGGGAAGTGGATTTATGGATCTTTAAAAGAATGCTCGGAGGGCCCTGGAAGATGTGGCACGCTCGGAAGTTGCCAGCGGGCCGCGGAGGTTCCCGGAAGGGCACAGGGTTTCCGCGGCAGCATGGAGATTCCTGCGGAGCGTGGCCGGCCGGAGCTTCCGCCGGCTCCCGGCTCCCGGCACGCTGGCCTCCGCTGCTCCTGGGAGAGTTGTGGGACGCGGTGGCCGGCCGCGGATGCCGGCGTTGCCGCCGTTCGCGGGCGGCGAGGTGGACACTGGGCCGGTGGTTCGGTTCCGGATTGGCATCGGGCCGGTATTCCGGCCCAGGACTGGCATCGGGTCGCTGACCCGATCTCGCGTTGACACCGCGTCACCATGTTTTGACGCCAGGTGGCGTTGGCGGCGCGCCGCACGTCGCGTTGGCTTCCTGCTCGCGGCCATGCTCGTGGCCGTGGTCGGGACGGCCGTGCCGGCGTCCGCGCATGCCGTGCTCGAGGGCAGCGATCCCGCCGGGGGGTCGAGTCAGCCGGCCGCACCGTCGCGGGTCACGCTGACCTTCAGCGAGTCGGTCACGGTGAACGCCGGCTCGATAACGGTCATCTCCGCGTCCGGCCAGCGGGTGGACGACGGTGCCGCGCGGCACGGGCAGGCTGGCAACGAGGCCGTGGTGGGGATCCGTTCCGGGCTCGACAACGGAACGTACGTGGTCAGTTGGCATGTGGTCTCCGCGGACAGCCATCCGGTCTCCGGCGGTTTCTTCTTCGGGGTCGGGGTGGTACCGGACGCGTCGGCGGCCGCGTCGGTGTCCACCACCCGTGGCTCGGTGGTTGTGGGCGTGCTGGCCGGTGTCGCCCGTTTCGCCGCTTTCGCAGGGCTCGCCGTCCTGGTCGGGGCGGGCCTGTTCCTGCTGGCGCTGTGGCCGGCCGGGCTGGGGCTGCCAGGCCCGCGGCGCCTGCTGTGGGCGGGGTGGGGGGTCACCTTCGGCTCGTCCGTCGCGCTGTTGCTGCTGCAGGGGCCGTACGGCGCCGGTCAGGGCCTGTCCGCCCTGTTCCGCTGGGATGCGCTGTCGGCCACCCTGTACGGCAGATACGGGCATCTGGTACTGCTGCGCACCCTCGCGCTGCTGCTCGCGGTACCGCTGCTGCGTGCGGTCATGGCGGGTCACCGGCGCTCCCTGCTAGAGTTGGCGGGGCTCGCTCTTGTCGCCACGGTGACCCAGAGTGCGGCCAGGCATGCGGGCGTCGGTGACGACGCGTGGCTGGCAACCGCCAACCTGACTCTGCACCTGCTGGGTGTCGCGGCCTGGGGCGGCGGCCTCACGGTACTTGTGATCTTTCTGTGGGCCACCTCCCGGCGCGTTTCGCGGGACGGCCGGCAGCCTCCCGGCGACGACGTCGAGGTGCCGGCTGCCCGGGCCGCCGAACTCGCCGAGGTCCTGCCGAAGTGGTCACGTGTGGCGATGGCGGCTGTCACTGTGATCGTTCTGACCGGTGTCTACCAGACATGGCGGGAGGTCGGCTCGCTCTCGGCGCTGAACACCACCTACGGCCGTCTGCTGCTGGTGAAGCTCTGGTTCGTGGCGATGATGCTCGGATTCGGCTGGTTGGGGCACAACTGGGTCGCGCGCCACCATCGGCCACCCCGTGCCGCGCTGGCCGCGGACCGGGCGGACGCGGACGCCACCGCGGGGCAGGCCGGGAACCACGCCTGGAACGAGGTCGGGGACAGCGCCGTGGAACCGGCCGGGGACGGTCGGGGGAGTACGGCGGTGGGCGTGGCCGTCCAGACCGTGGGCCGCGGGCCCGGGCTTTCCGGATCCGCCGGATCAGCCCCGCCGGCCCGGCGGGAAGCGGAGATTCACGTGAATCGTGGCCGTGCCGTCCTCGGCCTGCTGACAGGCCGGGCAGCCGGGCCGCCGGCAGCGCGGAGAAACAATGATGATATTGCTGTCGGCCCGTCGGGGGACGCGTCCTCGCCGGGCCTGCCGCCGCGTCCCAGGATCAGCGAGGGCGCGTTGGCGCGGCTGCGCCGGGGGATCATCCTCGAGGTGGGAGTCGCCGCCGTGGTGCTCGGGGTGACAGCGGTGCTGGTCAACTCCGTCCCGGCGCGGACGTCGTACGTCCCCCCGTTCTCCGACACGGTCTTCGCCGGGCCGCTGACCGTCCAGGTGGACATCGCACCCACCAGGCGTGGCCCGCAGACCCTGCACGTCTACGTCTTCGACCCCGCGGGGAAGGCGCAGCCGCTCGCCGAGGCGTCGGCCGCGCTGTCACTGCCGGACGCCGGTGTCGGCCCGCTGCCGGTGCCGCTCACCCAGGCGGCACCCGGCCATGTGATCGGCGAAGGCATGCAGGTCCCGCTGCCGGGCACCTGGCAGCTGCGACTGACGCTACGTGTCAACGACTTCGACCAGTACGTGACGACCCTCTTCTACCGGGTCCGTTAGCTCTACCGGGTCCGTCAGCGCGTCGGCCGGGTAGTCGACCGGGTGACGCGAAGCCGTTCCGGAACCGCGGGCCGGCGCGATGGCCGGGCGGTGGCCGTTTCCTGGCGGTTCAGACCGAGGTCAGGGGCGCGCGGCTGGTCGCGGGCCCGCCTTTCTCGTCCGCCGGGCCGCCGGATGCCGACGGGCTCACGGCCGTGGCGGTGATCGACGGATCCGCCGTGGATGTTTCGCCCGGGTTGGTCGGGCTGCCCGCCGGCGGGTCGGTCCCCGCGCTGCTGGACGGAGTGCCGGGACCGGTGGGCTCGGTGGTTGCCGTGGGCTCCGGTTCGGGCGTGGTCGCCGTCGCGGTCGGCTGGGGCGGTTCCGTGATCGTCGTAGGCGGGGCGTTCACCGGCGGCGGGGGGAGCGGGCCGTCGTTGGTGGAGAGCTGGGACGACACCAGTGCGACCCCGGCCGGGGGCCCGAAGTCGGACGTGGTCGGCCCGGTGCGTTGGGCGGACGGCTGCTGGGCGGGCGGCGCACCCACCGCGGGGTCGACCGGGGCCGACGATCCGGACGCGGACGAGGGATTCGAGGAGAAGCCGCCGGGCTCTTCTCCGGACGAACTCGGTGTGATCACCGCGGTGCCGGGGCGGCTGGCGGTGGTGTCGGATGCCGGGGTGGGCCAGTTGACCGCGACGACGACACCGATCGTGGCCATGACCAGCAGCGATGCGGCAGCCGCCGCGACCGGACGACCACGCCGAGGTGATCCGGCCGCCGGGGGCTCCCCACCGAGGTATCCGGGCGCCAGCGGCCCGACCGGGCCCGGCCCGTCCCGGCCCGGCCCGGTCGGGCCGGACAGAGCGCCCTGGCCTGTCATCGGGCCGATGACTAAGGTCCTGTCGCTGTCCGCCGGCTCGGCGTGAACCGGTAGCTGGCCCGGGCCAGCCGCACCGTCGTGAGCCGCGACATCGTGGGCCGCGCTGTCGCGGACGGTACCGGCCCCGTTGCCGTAGCCGGCAGCGACAGCGCCGACTGTGCCGCCGGGGAGGGCGCCGGCCATGGGGACGGGGCCAGCCACGCCGTCGCGGGAGATGACCGCTGTGCCGTCGGGGCCGCGGCCGAGGCTGAGCGCCCGGTAGTGGGCGCGGGCCGCGGTATCGCGGGCGGTGGCCGCGGCGGCGGCCCGATCGAAGGTACGCGCAAGCCCTTCCCGCAGGGATGCCGGCGCCGCCACTAGCTGGGTCGCGGCGAGCATCTCCTCGGGGGTGATCCCGTGGGGTACCGGAGCTGCCTGTACCTGCGGCGAGCCCGACCACGCCAGTGAGCTGCCGCGGGCGAGCTCCAGCAGCCATGCGTGCAGCCGGGTGGGATCGCTGAGCGGGCTGAGGCGGCTACGGGCGACGAGGGCGAACGCCGTGCCCGCCGCGGCGTGCGCGACGGTCGGCTCGCCAAGGATCAACAGGCATACGGAGAAGACGTCGTCGGCGTACCGGTCGTAGAGATCGTCGAATGCCTGCCGCTGACCA
This sequence comes from Protofrankia symbiont of Coriaria myrtifolia, assembly GCF_900634755.1. NCBI lineage: Bacteria > Bacillati > Actinomycetota > Actinomycetes > Frankiales > Frankiaceae > Protofrankia > Protofrankia symbiont of Coriaria myrtifolia. The sequence continues at coordinate 1,749 of NZ_CAAAFS010000356.1, read as the reverse complement.
TGCCGGATCCGCATGACGATGTCGGCGTCGATGTCGGCGTCGGCGCCGACCGCTCAGGTCGCGGCTTCCTGTCGAAGGCGGCGGGACGGGTGACAGGTGGCGCACCCGCGCGGGGGGGGGGGCGTGCCGAAGGTGGTGTGGTCGATGCCGCCGTCCATCAGTGCACTCTCCCGGATCCCCTATCGGTGATTCCTGTCGCAGCCGCGCCCTGACAAGGACGGAGTGACACCACCATCACTTATTACGGTAGAACGTCTCGGTCATGTCATGCGGAATCTTGGGAAAACTTTGTTGTCACACGACGGACTCGTAACATTCCTGGCCTGCTCGGTCGCCGTCCCCACCACCGCTGGTGGTCCGCTGGCGGCGGTGGTGGGGACGGGTAGTGGCAGACGGCGCGGCAGTGCGGGAGCGGGCGCCCGGGCCGCCGCCCGGTGCCGTGCGGGCCGGCTCCCGGTCGGCCGCTCCCCGTGACCCGGCCGCTCCTGTGACATCGAGTGCTCAGGACGGTTGCTGGGCGAGGGTGACGTCGGTGGTCAGTGTCTGGCCGTTGCGGGTGTAGGTGACCGTCACCTTGTTGCCGATGCCGTGTGAGCGCACGGCGGCGATGAGGCCGTCCACACTGGTGATCCGGCGGTCGCCCAGTTTGGTGATGACATCGCCCGGCTGGAGCCCGGCCTGCTGCGCCGGCCCGTTGTTGACCAGCTCACCGATGGTGGCGCCGGTGCCCTCACCCGTCGGGTCGGACGGGCCCACGCCCGCCGTGGACGCGCTGACCCCGAGGTACGGGTGCCTCGCGGTGCCTCCGGTGATCAGTTCTTCGGCGATGGACTGGGCGTAGTTGGCCGGGATCGCGAACCCGACGCCGATGTTGCCGGACTGCTGCTGCTGACCGCCGAAACCGCGGCCGCCCGATCCCACGGTGGCGATCGCCGAGTTGATGCCGATCAGCTCGCCCCTGCTGTTGACCAGCGGGCCGCCGGAGTTGCCCGGGTTGATCGGGGCGTCGGTCTGGATGGCGTCGAGAACCGCGTTGCTGTCCTGGACGTCGGCGTCGCCGGTCCGCACCGGCCGGTGCACGGCGCTGACGATGCCCGAGGTCACGGTGCCGTTCAGGCCGAGGGGGCTGCCGACCGCGATCACTAGTTCGCCGACCGCGAGCGCGTCGGAGTTGCCGAAGGTCGCCGGCTTCAGACCGGTCTCGTCGATCTTGATAACCGCGAGGTCGGAGCTCGGGTCGGTACCGACGATCCTCGCGTTGTAGTCCTTGCCGTCCTGCGTACTCACGCTCAGCGAACCGCCGCTCGCGGCGTCGGAGACCACGTGGTTGTTGGTGAGGATGTAGCCGTCCTGGCGGATGATCACGCCGGAGCCGGTGCTCCCCTCGTTGTTCCTGGAGGCGACGGAGATCGTGACCACGCTCGGGAGGATGGCCTGCGCGGCGGCCGACACCGTGCCGGCGGCCGCCGGCGACGTGCCACCCGAGCCGCTGTCGGTGCTGCGCAGCAGCCCGCCGGAGGACACCACGGCCTGGCCATTGTCGTTGTTGCCGGCCACCAGCGCCCCCACGCCGCCGCCCACCCCGGCCGAGACCAGCGCGAGCGCGAGCGCGGCGGCGACCAGCCGGCGGCGGTGCGGTGGCCCCGACGGCCCGGTGGTCCGCGTGAGGTTCTGGTACGGGCCGGCCGGTGGTGCGGGCGGCGCATGGAACGGGTTCCCGGCACCGGGCAGCCCGCCGAGGTAGTTTGC
>NZ_CAAAFS010000355.1:10212-16957 GCF_900634755.1 Protofrankia symbiont of Coriaria myrtifolia | reverse complement strand
GGCGGGGGGAACGCTCCCTCGCCGCCGCCGCCAGCCGCGGCCGGCCCCCCTGCCTGCGGCGTGTTCCACGGGGTGCCCCACCAGACCCGGCCGGACGGCTGGCCTGGCCCGCCGGCATAGGGGCGGGGCTCGCCACCGGACGACGAGGCCGCCGACGGTGGGGCTGGCGTGCCGACCGGCCGTTGCCACGGTGAGTTTTCGGGGCTGGCGGGAGCCTGCTGCCCGCCAGCGGACGCGTAGGGCGTCGCCGGGCTCGGTCCGCCCTGTCCCGGGCCGCCTGGCGGTGGGTCACCGCCGACGGCCGGCTGGGCCGGCCGCGTGTCGACGACGGGATAGGGGGCGGCATCCGGCGCCGCCCAGTTCGGGCTGTCCGAGCCGGTCGCGACGCCGTCGATGCCGTCGTCGGATACGTGCGCGTTCAAAGGTGATCCGTCCACGAAGGTGACGAAGGGGGGCCGCGTGCTCATGGTACGAACCTTCCCCTCGCAAGCTGAGTGAATACTGAAGTACAGACAACAGTCGGCTGAGACGTGGCACCGGACGGTGTCCACCGCCCGACACGGCCCACCGGCCGACACCCCCACCGGGGGATCACACGCCGACGGGGGCGACGACGGCAGAGTACGCAGCGTACGGCCGTGGGAGGCAGCGCGGTAACACGGCGCCGGGAGGAACCGGCTGCGGGGAACATCGGCCGCGGGGAACACCCGTAGCGGGGAACACAGTGGGAAACAGCGAACCACGGTGGGAAAGCAGGGAGCCCGGCACGGAACGAGGTGTGCTGTCAGGATGCCGGCGCAGGTGGCATCCTGTGCCGACGATCTTGGCCGCCACGTTCCGGGCATCCATCCGTGTCCTTCTGTGTCCTTCCGCTGTTGCGTGTCCGGCCCGCTGTTCCGCCCGCCCGAAGTCCCCCTTCCGGGACTCGCCTCCGTAGCGGGGTTTTCACCATGACGGATGCTTTCACTGCGGCAGGAAGCGCGACGGGACGGGTATTGCGACAGGACGGGTATTGCGGCCGAACCCGCGCACCGCCTTCCGCCCCGGGCCCGTTCTCCGGTTTCCCGCTTCGCGTCCGCGCTCCGCGGCCGCGTCCGTTCTCGCGTGGTGGGGCCAGGGATTCGCCGTGACAGCCACTCAGTAGCTTCTCAGGCACGGTTCAGCCCGTTCTCACCGCGGTCGCCGACGCTGGGAGGTGTGAACCTGCCGAAACCTTTTCGGGACGACCGCCCCGCCGGTCCGGCCGTGCCCGGATCGCCCTGTGCGCTACCCATGCGCGGCGACGGCCTCGAGGTCCCTGCCACGGGCGCGCCGTCCGCCGGCCCGGAGCCCACCGGCTCCGCGTGCGCCAGAGTCACGCCCCCTGTGCCCGCCGGTGGTGTGCCCGCCGGCGCCGCGCCTACCGGCGTCCACCTGGAATCGGGGCCCGACGCCCCCGGGAGCACCGGCGTCCTGGCGGAAGCCCGGCCTGACGGCTCGCGGACGATCCCGTCGCAGGCCTCGTCCGGAGCCGACGGTTGGGGTCCGGCCGCGGCCCGGGGCACGGTGGCGCCACAGCCGTGCGGGACGCCACCGACGCGGTGGCGCCAGCAGCCGTATGGGACGCCACCGGCGCGGTGGCGTCAACAGCCGCTTGTCGAGGTGGTGGTCCCCGTCTACAACGAGCAGGAGGCCCTCGACGGCAGCATCCGCCGGCTGCACGACTACCTGACCCGTCGCTTCCCCTTCGGCTGGCGTATCACGATCGCCGACAACGCCAGCACCGACGCCACTCCGGTCGTCGCCCGGCGGCTGGCCGGCGAACTCGACCGGGTCCGGGTGGCCCGGCTGGAGGCCAAGGGCCGCGGTCGGGCCCTGCGGGCGGCCTGGTCGTCCTCGGACGCCGACGTCGTGGCCTACATGGACGTCGATCTCTCCAGCGGACTGGAGGCGTTCCTGCCCCTGGTCGCGCCCCTGCTGTCGGGTCATTCGGACGTCGCGATCGGCTCCCGGCTCGTCCGCGGGTCCCGGGTCGTCCGGGGGTCGAAGCGGGAGATCATCTCGCGTTGCTACAACTCGATGCTGCGGGTGGCCTTCCACACCTCCTTCCGGGACGCCCAGTGCGGGTTCAAGGCCGTGCGGGCGGACGTGGCCCGCGCGCTGCTGCCCGCCGTCGAGAACGACCACTGGTTCTTCGACACCGAACTGCTGCTGCTGGCCGAACGCAACGGCCTGCGCATCCACGAGGTGCCGGTGGACTGGACCGACGACCCGGACTCGCGGGTCGACGTCGTGGCGACCGCGATGGAGGACATCCGCGGAATGATCCGGGTCGCGCGCCGCATCATCGCCGGCCGGGCCGGGGTGGACCTGCCACCGCAGGTCCGGGCCGCGCGGCTGCCTCGTGACATGGGCCGCCAGCTCGGGACGTTCGCGGCGATCGGGGTGTGTTCGACCCTCGCCTACGTCGTCGCCTATGCGCTGCTGCGCGAGGGCGGGGCGTCGTCCTTCGCGGCCAACTTCATCGCGCTGCTCGGCACGGCGGTGGGCAACACCTGGGCCAACCGGCGCCTGACGTTCGGGCAGGTGGGCAGCGAGGAGGCGCTGCGCCAGTTCGCCGAGTCCGGGGTGGTGTTCGTGCTGGGGCTCGCGGTGTCCTCCGCCGGGCTCGGGCTGCTGCACGCCCTCTGGTCGTCGTCCGGGGTTCTCGTCGAGATCGTCACCGTGCTGCTCAGCGGCGTGCTGGCCACGGTGGTGCGGTTCGTGCTGATGCGGGCCTGGGTCTTTCACCCCGCCCGCTCCCCTCGTCCCCGCGACACCTCCACCGGGCGTCACCTCCACCGGGGGTGACCCGTCCACCGAGGTGGCGCTCTGACCGGATGCCGGTGGGAGGAGCCACGCGGTGGGAGAAACCGCGGCCGTGACCGTGGTCAGGGGAGTCGCGGAGCAGGTTCGTTGAGTGTCGGGATTCGGACATAAGTCGGTTACGAAGCGTTAGTGTATAACCGTGAGGATCCGGGCGAGTTGCGTCGCGGAAACCTGTGGCGGATACGCTTAATATCGCTGTTCCGACGACATCGGCACAACCGCCGCCGTGCGAACCTGACCGGAGGATACTCGCGTGGTCCGAGGAGACCCCGACTCCCGGGGCGGCCGACGAGGTGATCCTCGAGCGGACTCGCGGGGTGAGCTGCGTGAGATCGCGGATAGTAACGACGAGGAGACGTGGCCGCCGAACGAGCCGGCGGGCCCGTCCCGGCCCGGGCCGGGTGGGTCGCGGCGCCCAGTGGCTGAGCCGCCGCCGTCCCGGTCCGTAGTGGCGGGAGCGGCGCAGGTGGATCACGGGCATGAGCGGCCCGCCCTCGGCCAGATACGGGCGCTTTCCGCGAGCAGGGGCCTGGTTGCCTTCGCCACCCTGTCGGACCGGGCCGCCAGAAGCGCCCAACCCGTCGGCGGCAACCGGTCCGCGACGCCCGTGGTCGGTAACCACAGACCCGGCGGCCCTGGACCCAGCAGCTCTGGACCCAGCGGCCGTGGGCCGGGCAGCTACAGGTCCACGGCGTCCCCCGTGGGCCGGGCCGGTCCGGGCCGGCAGGGCGGGCAGGGCGGCAATGGACCAGGTGTGGACGCCGGCGCTGCTCCCACACCGGTTGCCAACGGACGTCCGAGAGGGCACGCTCCGTCTCCGTCTCCGTCTCCGTCTCCGTCTCCGTCTCCGTCTCCGTCTCCGTCTCCGTCTCCGCCCGTGCCCGCACGGCACGGGCCTGGGCCGGCCGCCGGCGACGCCCGTCGAGCCGAGGGCTATCCCGACCAGCGGGGAGCCCGCGGGCCCGATGGCCCTGATCCGCTTGACATGACCACCGTCGTGCAGCGACCCGCCGAGCGGGGGCTTCCCGACCAGGGAGCGCACCCGGCCATCCGGAAGCGGGTGTCGGGCGCCGGCCCCGGTGCGGACCAGGGAAGGCCGCCTTACACCGGAGAGCCCACACAGGGATACAACCCGTTTCCGGAACGTGGTCGAGACGGCGCCCGGTCCGCGTCCGCCGCTGCCGCACTCCGTCAGCCAGGGGCGGTGCGCCCTGGTCATGGCGGTGCGGAACCGGTCGGTTCATCCGGACCGCCCTCGCCCCGATCGTCCGCAGTCGCCGGCATGCCGCCGGCCGCGACGCCGCGTCCGCCGGTGCTCCCGCCCGGCTCCGGGCCCGCGGGGTCCCGCCCCGCCCCGCATGGCCGGTCCGATGCCCGGGCGCGACCGGCTTCCGGTCCGGCGGGCGCGGCAGGTGCGGCAGGTGCGCGCGGGCCGGTTGCCGGTGACCGAGCCCGTCCGGAGAGCCAGCGGCAGAATGATCATATTGCTCGCCCGCCCGGGGCCCGGGTACCGGCCGGGGCGGGTCGGGAGACAGCGGGGCGCGGACCATCGACTGGGTGGGGCGGCTCCGCCAAGCCCGTCTCCAGTGCGAACGACATCGAGGCCACCGATCGATTCACCACGCTTCCCGGCGAGGACGGCCGTTCCGCTACCGCCGGTCGTCCCGCTCAGGCGCGCACCGAGCGCGTCCGGGCGGACGTTGCATCCGCCGGTGGGGCCCGTGCCGCTGCCGCTGATGGCGCCGCCGCTCCCGACGATTCCGACGCTGATACCGATTCCGGCTTTGACGCGGCCGCTGACGCCCGGGCCCGGGCGGGTGCCGCGTCCGCCCGGCACCGTCCCCCCCGCGCGCGGGGGATGGTGAGCCTGCTGGGTCTGCTGCTGATGATCGTTGTCATGGTCGTCGGGTTTTCCATCGGGCGAGCCGTCGCGCTGCCGGGCTCGGCGAGCATGCAGTCGCGGGTCAGCGACTGGGCTCGTGATCATAATCTGACGTTCCTTGTCGAGAGCGTCGACAAGGAACGTTGATCGTCGATGTTCTCGGTGCCGCTGGCCGGGGTTCTGATGATCGAAGGTTTTGGCGATCGCCGTTCTCGGTCGGCGACTTGTCCATATATTGATAAATATGTCGGATGGTAGTGTTTTATTGTGTCTCGATTTTCCGTTACCAGGAGAGATATTGGCAAATCGGTGAACAGCTCCCAAATAGCCCGTACACGCTAGTCGCTGTTTCGCGGCTGGTCATTGTGATGGTCGCCGTGCGAGGAATTCGGTTCCCGGCCCTTGCGCTCGGGGCTCCTGCATGTGAATCTGCATAGACGGGTCTGTCGCGCTCTGTCACAGCATGTGCGACTTGGCGTGATGTTGGCCGGGTAACGTCCCGACCTGTCATCCGCGGCAGGAGGCTTCGCGTGCGTCCACATTCCACGCGTCCACACGGCAACGGCCCACGTGTCATCCGCCCGGCGGCCGGTCGTGACGCGGACGCTCCCGCAGCCGAGGATCCCCATGCCAGGGCGTTAGCCCCGGCCGCCATCCGGGCCGGCCGGGATGCCGGCGCCGCTCCTGCCCCGCCCGGTCGGGAGCCGACCGCGGAGGAGGTCGACGCGATCGCCCGGGCGGTCTTCGCCAGCCCGCTGGTCGCAGCCGTCCCCCACGGCCGCCTCCAGGTGGACTCCATCAGGATTTCCACCGGCTCGCCCGACTGGGCGTTCGTCGCGCTTCGACCACATGAATATGATCTTGATCCGGCCGTTGCCGTGCTGCGCTGGAACGTCAGCGGCGGCTGGGTGCTCGACCAGGTCGGTACGGCCCAGGTCGGCGTGGGTCGGGTCCCGGTGTCCGTGAGCGACGAATTCGATCTTGATGATGGACGATAGGGCGTGTCAAGCCTTCCACGCAGCCGGATACCGTTGTGAGGGTGTCCATACCGGCGGACGGCTCCGACGTGCCCACCACCCTGGCCGGGTGGCTGCGCGGCCTGCCGGATGACGCGCTGAACCGGCTGCTCACCCTGCGGCCGGACCTGGCCACCCCGCCCCCGCCCGACTTCGACGTCCTCGCTGCCCGGCTGGAGATCCGAGTGAGCGTTACCCGCGCGCTCGAGCGGCTCGACGTCTTCACCCTCGAGGTCTGCGAGGCGTTGACGCTGCTCCCGCCGACGGTGAGCGCGGCGGAGCTGTCGACCTTCTGCGGGGGCGCGGACGTGACGGCGGCCCTGACGGCGCTGCGCGAACGCGGGCTGGTGTGGGGGGACGACTCGGCCATCGTGCTTGTCGGCATGGTCCGTGACCTGCTGGGTGAGCGGCCGCTCGGGCTCGGCCGGCCGTTGCGCGCGTGCCTGGGCAGCCATCGGCACACCCAGCTGGCCCGGCTTGCCACCGCGGTCGGCGTCGACCCGCGCCGGAACCGGGGCGCCGCCACCCGCTCGGCCCTGCTCGACGAGCTGACCACCGTGCTGGCCGGGCGGGAGCGGGTGGCCCGGCTGGTCGAGGAGTGCGGCCCGCGGGCCCGCCAGATCCTCGACCGGCTCGCCACCGGGCCGGCGCTGGGGCACACCGGCGACGCCGGGCGCCTGCTCGCGGCCTCCGACGCCCGCACCCCGGTGGAGGAACTGCTCGCCCGGGGCCTGCTCGTCGGCGTCGACGAGGAGACGGTCGAACTCCCCCGGGAGGTGGGCCTGGCCCTGCGCGGCGACCGGCCGGCGGGACAGCTGCACGTCGACCCGCCCGCGCTCGCCGGCCGGCAGATCGATCTCGGCCAGGTCGACGGCGCCGCCGCTCTTGCCGCCGGCGCGCTGGTCCGCCTGGTGACGGTCCTGCTCGAGGCGTGGGGGACGGCCCCGCCCACCCCGCTGCGCACCGGCGGTCTCAGCGTCCGGGACTTCCGCGCCACCGC